>CAIYVW010000036.1 GCA_903929735.1 uncultured bacterium | reverse complement strand
CCGAATTTTTAGATTGATACATTAGTAGAGCGGTGTAGGAATATTAGAGAAAAGGCAAAAGTCGAGCGTAAGATTAGATTGATAGATATTCTTATTCATTTTTACTAAAATGAGTTCGAGCTTTGTTTAAAAGGTACTCCAATATAAAAATACCCTCTAGAATTCTAGAGGGTATTTTTATTACTTAATTTGTTTTAACTGGAGTAGTTATTTTGTCTGTACTTACAGGAGTTGAAGTATTAATCTTTTCTACAGTAGGAGTCTTTAATTTTAAATCTGCTTTTTGTTTAGCTTCTTCTTTTTTCTTTATAGCCTCAAGTTGAGGAAAAGTCTTTTCTATTTCTTCTATGGTCTGGAAACCACTGTAGACTTTACCGTTAATAACAAGTGCAGGCAGACTGTCTGGTACTTTATAAATAGAAGTCATAGCCTTAATAGCAGAAAGATCAAGATTAAAATCAAAAGAGTAAACTCTTAGATTTGGATATTTCTCACGAAGAGAGGTTAGAACAAAACCTTGCTTAGTACAGTCATCACATTTATCATTCTTGTAGAAATAGAGAATAAATATAGATTTTTGACCACAACGTTGTGTAATCTCTTTCATCAAAAGATAATCTTTAATTTCAAGTAGAGAATAATACTTCTTAAGAGAAACGACATTACTATCATCATTCCCTATATTATTTTCACTAAAAGATATTTTCTCTGCAAGAGAATTTAACTCGGAAGATAACACAGTAGTTGAAACATCTTTACATGACAATTCTTGCATAAGAGAAAATTGAGTCTCAGATGACATTAGATCAACAGATATTTTATCTTCTATACTTTTAAGTTGATCTATCTTCTTACTATTAAAATAATTAGAAGCCCATAATCCTCCTATAAAAATAGTAGATGTTATAAATAAAACAATAACATATTTTTTCCAATCATTCGGTTCGTGTTCGTGCATAATAATTAATTGTTGGTAACGCGACGTTCAAATGTCCAACTGGACTCTTTGGACCTAATAGCATTGTATATTGCTCTTAGCATCCAAAATGGCGCTATTACACTATAAATAATAATAAAATATAAGATAGAAATAGAGAAAGTGACCTTACCTTCTGACATTTTTCTACCTATTAATACAGATACAATGACTAGTATATATAAAATAACGGATATGAACAATACAGCTTTTGTGTTTATAAAGAACCAGTCAAACTTATAATTAAATTTCAAAAGACTTGAAAATCCAATAGATTTGATTTGTACATATTTTAAAAATAAAAATTTAATAAAATTATAAACAACAGTAACTGATAAAAAGATAACTCCAAATATAGATACCATACCTGAAGGTAAAGTAAAAATTGCAACAGAGCCATACTTTTTCTTAAATAAGAGTCTTCTGTAATCTATAAGATTTTTAATGAAACCATATATCCATCTTAATCTTTGTCTGTAAAGTTTAATAACTGAATTAGGTGTATTAGTATAAACAAAAGCATCTGGACAATGATCTATTTTGTATCCATGCTCTTGCATACGTAAAGCTATTTCTTGATCTTCTGTGTTATGGGCCTTATGGTAGTTTCCTAAATCATCAAAAACTTTTCTTCTAAAAATAGAAAAAGGACCAGGAGTTACATGGATACCACCCATAAACCCAAGCATCTTTTTAGTATAAATAGCCATATCATATTCTACTTTCTGTGCTGATTGAAGAATATTTTTAGGATTATAAACCACAATAGATGGAGCTACTGCCATAGTCTTTGGGTCTTTTTCAAAATATTTTAATATTCTTTTTAAGGCTTGATCATGTACAAAAGAATCTGCATCAAGACATCCGAAAAATTCTGATGTATTTTGTTCTAAAGCAAAGTTAAGAGCTGTATGTTTTCCTCCATTTTCTTTATGAAAGGCTCTTATATTCTTACCATTATCAAGACCTTTAATAAGCTCCCATGTATTATCCTTACTACCGTCATCTATTAGAAAAATACTAATTTTATCTTTCGGGTAATCCAAAGAAAGTAAAGATTCAACTGTCTTTTGTATAGTTTCATGTTCGTTATAACATGGTACAGCTATCGTGACGGTAGGATAAAATGAAAGTTCTAAGTTCTTAGGATGATGCACAATATGTCTACGTTTTTCTAAAAAAGTCACCAAGAAAAATATCTGCACATACACAGAAATAAACGAGAAAATGTAGAAAACAACACTATATATTCCTTCCATAACTAGGGGGAATTATATCATAATTAACGATATTTTTCAATGTTATAATTTGGTTGATAATTATTAAAATATGATATAATAATCGAGTGGACCCCTATAGAATATGTAATTAAAATCCTAAAATCTATAGGGAAAAATAAAATATTATTAATAATTTAAAAAGTAATTGATGATTATATTTATATAATCTTTTATTGCTTACAAATACTAATGGAAGATAGTAAAAGTCAAAAAATTAATACTCCTACCGCTATAATAGTAGCAGGGGTGCTTATAATGATAGCCATTTTATTAACTAAGTCAGGAAATAAAATTACTCCCACAGAAACCAAGAGTAAAACACCCTCAGAACAAGTTGGTGTAACTAAAGAGCAAATGGCACAATGTCTTAAGGATACAGATACAGCAGCTTTGCAATCAGGTATCACTTCAAGCGTAGAAAGTGCAATGAAGGCAGTCCCCTCAACTGAAAGAGGTACTCCTTATAGTGTTATAGTTGGAAGCAATGGAGCCAAGGCTGAAGTAAGAGGAGCAGAACCATATGAAAATGTTAAAAAATTAGTAGACGAAGTTACTTCTGGTAAAGTTAAAAGTCCTTACAAAGGTGACTTACCTCCAGTAACAACAGATGATCATATCATAGGAAGTATGAGTGCCCCTATAATTATAGTCGAATATTCTGATTATGAATGTCCATACTGTAAAGCGTTTGAACCTACATTAAAGAGACTAGTATCTGAATCAAATGGAAATGTAGCTTGGGTATTTCGTCACTGGCCTATACACCAGCACTCATTTGAAAAGTTAGTAGCTGCTGAATGTGTAAGTAAAATAAAAGGTAATGATGCATTCTGGAAATATTCTGATTTATTGTTTGGATTACTTAAAACTTCAAATGATTCTGTAACAGATCAATTATAATTAGTAAACAAAAATAATTGAGAAATTAAAAAAACGATTTGGCTGTACCAAATCGTTTTTTTAATTATATTAACCTAATCAAAATAATTTTTAAGTCTAGCTATTTTCTCATTATTACGTAACTTTTCATGAACTTTAGCTTCAATCTGTCTGATACGCTCACGAGTAACTCCAAATTCTTGACCTACTTCTTCTAGAGTATGTTGAACTCCATCATTTAGACCGTAACGTAATTCTAGAATCTTTCTTTCCTTAGGAGACAATGTTTCTAAAACTTCTTTAATTTGATCTGAAAGAATTCTTCTTGAAGCATCCTGATCTGGACGTAGAATCTTATCATCTGGTATAAACTCTCCTCTTGTGGACTTCTCATCGTCATCTCCTATCGGTTGTTCAAGTGATACTGTCTCTTGATTTATCTGTTCTATAATATGAATCTTTTCTACTTCTAAATTCATTTCAGTAGCTATTTCTTCAACTAATGGATCTCGTCCTAGATCCTGAGATAAACGTCTAACTACTTGTTTATATTTTGAAATTGTTTCTACCATATGAACAGGAATACGAATTGTACGAGATTGATCAGCTAAAGCACGTGTAATTGACTGTCTAATCCACCAAGTAGCATATGTAGAAAATTTATATCCTTTAGTCCAATCAAATTTTTCAACTGCCTTAAATAAACCTAAATTACCTTCCTGTATCAAATCAAGTAGAGTAAGATCCGAACTTCTTCCTACATATTTCTTTGCTATTGAAACAACTAAACGAAGATTAGCTCTAGCTAATAAATTTTTAGCTTCTATATCCCCTTTTTCTATTCTTCGAGCTAGATCTCTCTCTTCATTTGCAGCAATTAGAGGATACTGTCCAATCTCTTTAAGATACATTTGAATTGAATCATAAGTTTTAGCATCCTTACTGTATTTTAAAGCCAATTTTTCAACATCTCCACTTGTATCAAGTAAATTACCTCCCTCTAGAATATCAATACCAGCAACAGATAAACGTTCATACAAATCATCTAAGAATAAAATATTTGTTTCTATATCTGGAAATTCTTTTATAATTTCATCATAAGTAACAAAACCTCTTTTCTTACCCTTTTCAATCATATCTAAAGATTTCTGGTCTTGTTCTCTAGATTTCTTGTCTATTATTTCTTGCTTTGAAGAAGAAATAGCCTTTTTCTGTATAACTTTTTTTAGAACTATCTTCTTTACTTTTGTTTTAGGTTTAAATATTTTTTTAGGTGCAACCTTTTTAACTACTTTTTTTGTAATCTTTTTTACAACCTTTTTAACTACTTTTTTAACTGCAGATTTTTTTATATTTTTTTTCATTGGTTTTTTAACTGCAGATTTCTTCTTAGGAACTAATTTTTTAATTTTTTGTTTATTCTTTTTTATCATAAAATTATTTTAATCTGTGATTTTTTATTTTCTCAATACGTTCGACTGTTTTCTGATAATCTATAAGTATAGGACCAGGATCAAAATCTTCACCTAAAACATTTTTTTGATTAATTTTATCTAATAGTAAAACTAAACGTTCATTTAATATCTCTTCTTCTAGGTTTAAAATTATTTCCTCCATGTCTCGTGAGATGTCTTTTATTTTATCACCATACCACATTTCTGCTTCAAAAGCGAGAGCATCTCTAAATGGTTCATACAGAATAAGAATTTTATCAAGAATATCTTTACCTATTTTCTCTTCTATAGATTTATAAATATTTAAAGTATCTATTCCTGTTTTATCTTTATCTTTCCAAAAGATTATTCCTAATAATCTTTTTTCTAGACTCTCTCTTCTTGAAATAATTTCTTTTTTGAGAAGAATGTTAGTATCTTTATTTATATTATTACTGACAATGTGACCTCGCTCATAAACATCAAAATCTTCTATTATAGCATTAGATGGTATACCTGTTTTAGAATGAATAATAGAAATATAGGAAGATTTTTCTATTGAACTTTTTATCATAATCAAAAATGGAAAAATAATATCTCTAACCATCTTTCCTCTTTGTCTTATATCATTAGAACTAGCACATATTCTATTCAAGTGAAAAGTAACTATATCCACAGAATTTTTTATAATATCTTTCCATGTTTCAATATTTTCTAATATAATATCAGCTGGATCTTTACCTGAAGGAAGTTCTGCTATTTTTACTTGCATATCCAAAGAAAGGGCTATCAAAGCTGAGCGACTGGCCGCTCTCACTCCTGCTGAATCTCCATCATAAGCAAAAATTATATTAGGAGTTAATCTACGTATTAATCCTAAATTGTTTATTCTAGATTCATTATCTATTGTACTATCAGTAAAAGCTGTACCTGAAACTGCAACAGTATTTGTAAAATCTGCTTGATGAGAAAGTATCAAATCCATCTGACCTTCAACTATAATACTATACCCTCTTTTTCTTATAGAAGTTTTGGCTTTATCAATACCAAATAAAACATTTGATTTATTAAATAAAGGCGTATCTGGAGAATTTAAATATTTAGCCTCTGATATATCTTTCCCTTCTTGAATTTCATTTGCAAAAATTCTACCCGAAAATGCAATAATTCTTCCACTTGAATCACTTATAGGAAACATAATTCTTCCGCGAAATCTATCATAGAAACCTGAAGAAGAACTTTTAACCAATCCAACAATTTCTAAATCTTTTCTCTTATAACCTTTTCCTATTAAATAATCAGCCAAGGATCTCCATTCATCTTTAGCATAACCAACACGAAAAGATTTAATGGTTAAATCTGTAATACCTCTACTCATAAGATAAGCCCGAGGTCCTGTATTTTTATCAAAGTTTATTTCAAAGAAGTTTGTAGCTTCTTCTAGAATCTCATAATAAAGCGATTTCTTATCATCATTCTTTTCATTTTTATTTCTAGATTCTAGAGTCACACCAGCTTTATCAGCTAGTAATTTAAGTGAACCCATAAAATCTATTCCTTCGAATTTCTCAACGAAAGAGAATATATCACCTTTCTCACCACAACCGAAACAATAATAAGTTCCCCTATCAGTAGATATAAAAAAGGACGGTGTCTTTTCATTATGAAATGGACACTTAGCTTTAAAATTCTTTCCTGATTGTTCTACTTGTATATAGGAAGAAATTACATCAACAATGGAAAGCCTTTCTTTGATTTTCTCAACAGATGATGACATATTATGATATGTTTAGAGACTCACAAGCCCTAAGTTCATACTTAGGACTTGTTTTACATTATTACTACACAATATCTTCACTTACTTCTTCTTTTTGTTTATTTGGACGTTCTACTCCGAAACCTGTACCAGCTGGAATTAGATTTCCAATAATAACATTTTCTTTTAATCCACGTAGATTATCCACTCCTCCACGAACAGCATTATTTATTAAAACTCTGTTTGTATTTTGGAAAGAAGCAGCAGATAACCAACTCTTAGTAGTAAGAGAAACTTCAGTAATACCTAAAACAATTGTTCCTGCTTCTGCCTTTTTACCTCCTTCTTCTCTTTCCACTCTATCATTTTCTTCTATCAATTCTATGTTTTCTACTATTTCACCAGGAGAGAAAGTAGTGTCTCCTGCATCTTTAATCTTTTTACGTGAAAACATTTGGCGTATTATAATTTCAATATGTTTTCTAGAAATTGAAGCACTCTGTAAGTCATAGACTTTATTTATTTCATCAACAATATATTCTTCAGCTAATTCCTTACCACCAAATTTAACTATTTCATTTATATCAGCAGATCCATCTGTAAGTAATTCACCTTTTTTAACATGAGAACCTACTTTTACTTGTGGCTGACGACGGAAGGCAACTGTATATTCCATTTCATTCTTTTTACTATCTGCTTTTGAATCTGAAAGAATTTTGATTATTTTTTCTTTACCATTATCTGTTATATCGATAACTTCTCCTTCTGTTTGAGAAATGATAGCCGGATTTTTTGGAATACGTCTTTCAAAAATTTCTTCAACACGAGGAAGACCTGTAGTAATATCAACAGTAGCAACTCCACCAGCATGGAAAGTACGAAGAGTTAGCTGAGTACCAGGTTCTCCAATTGCTTGAGCAGCAATAATTCCTACTGCCTGGCCTAACTCAACCATACAGTTACGACCTAGATCTAGACCATAACATATACGACAAATACCATGTGTAGTTTCGCAAGAAAGAGGAGTACGAACCAATGCTTCTTTAACTCCTAACTTTTCTAAGTGTTTAGCATCTTCTTTCATTATTAATGTACCCTTTTTGTAAAGAACTACACCATCATTTCCTTTAATGTCTGCTAATAAAACACGTCCGTGTATATATTTAGCAAAGACACCATCAATTGCTAAAATTTTCTTTCCATTTTTTGTTCCACAATCCTCTTCTGTAACTACTACATCTTGAGCGACATCAACAAGACGTCTTGTTAAATAACCAGCTTTTGCTGTGTTCAAAGCAGTGTCAGCAGCTCCTTTACGTGAACCGTGAGTTGTAATGAAGTATTCTAGAGGAGATAGTCCTTCAATATAAGATGGGATAATTGGGAAATCAAGAGTAGCACCTGAAGTATTTACAATCAATCCTTTCATTCCACACATCTGAACTAGAGATCCCATGTTTCCACGAGCTCCGGATGTTATAAGATCATAAGTTGAACCTTTTGGATCAAGAGTTGCTGGAATTTGTTTTTCAATTTCTTTTTTAGCATGTTCCCATATTTCAATAACTTTTTGATATTGTTCATTTTCAGAAAGAAGTCCCTCTGCAAATTGATCACGAACTATCTCTTCCTCTTTACGGAATTTATCAACAATTGCTTTTTTGCCTTCTGGTACTCTTACATTATCTATACCCCAAGTTACTCCTGAATAAGTAGCATAATGATATCCAAAATCTTTAATCTTATCTAAAACTTTTGGAGTTGCATCAATACCATAATGAACGATAAGTTCATCTACTAAAGAAGACATACGCTTAATTGTTATTTCTTCATCTAGATAAGGAAAATCATCTGGGAAAATACTATTGAAGAAAAGTCTTCCTACTGTAGTTTCGAAAGGTTTCTTTTCAAATCTTGAATATCTAAGCTTATCACTTCCTAGGACTTTAATCTTCGCCCGGAAAGTTATTACACCCAAATCAAAAGCTGTAATAGCTTGATTTGGACTAGAAAATGCCATACCTTCTCCCTTTTCTCCTTCTACTGATTTAGTCATCCAGTAACAACCAAGAATTATGTCCATCTTTGGCATTACAATAGGTGAACCATCTTGAGGTTTAAGAAGATTTTTATTTGAAGCCATATACTCACGAGCTTCCATTTGAGCCATATCAGAAAGTGGAACATACACAGCCATCTGGTCACCATCAAAGTCAGCATTAAATCCAGCACAAACTAGAGGGTGTACTTGAATAGCATTTCCTTCAATAAGAATAGGATTAAAAGCTTGAATACCTAATCTATGGAGTGTAGGAGCACGGTTCAAAAGAACATATTTACCTCTTATGACCTCTTCTAAGATAGCCCAAACTTCTGGAACTCCTTCTTCTATCAGACGGTTTGCACCTCTAATATTAAAAGCCAATTCTGTTTCAAGAATTTTAGAAATTACGAATGGACGGAAAAGCTCAAGAGCCATATGCTTAGGCAAGCCACATTGATTAAGTTTCAACTGAGGACCAACGACAATAACACTTCTACCTGAATAGTCTACTCGCTTACCAAGTAAGTTCTGACGGAATAAACCTTGTTTTGATTTTAAATTATCAGATAGAGATTTAAGAGCACGTTTCTGTGAAGCAGAAACTGCTTGTGAATCATTCTGTTTAGCAATTGAATTATCAATAAGAGCATCCACTGCTTCTTGAAGAATTCTTTTTTCGTTACGTAAAATAACATCAGGAGCTCCTATCTCTTTAAGTTTCTTTAAGCGATTATTACGATTGATTACACGACGATAAAGATCATTCAAATCAGATGTAGCATGACGTCCACCATCTAGAGCTACCATAGGACGAAGAGCTGGAGGAATAACTGGAATTACTGTTAGGAACATCCATTCAGGACGAATTCCTGAATGCATCATAGAACGGATAAGAGACATTCTTTTCTCTAATTTCTCTTTATCTATACTTGAAGCTTTAGGAATCATAGCTAATGTCTCTGCTTTAAGTTTCTCTAAATTCAGATTTTTGAAAATAGTAAAGATTGCTTCTGCTCCTATGCTTGCTTCAAAACAACTACCATATTTTAATCCAAAATGATGATAAGCTATTTCATTTAGAACTTTACCTGGAGCTATTTCAGATATTTCTCTTTTTGTATTTAGTAAAAGTTCTTTTAGTTTTTCTTTTTCTTCTTCATTGTTGGCACTCTTTATTTTTGATTTAAACTCACTTTCAAGATTTTTAATTATTGTATCTTTTTCTTCTTGGAATACATTTATAACAATATAACCAGCAAAATAAATAACTTTTTCAAGATCTGAAACTGGAATATTTAGAAGAGTAGACATACGAGAAGGAACTCCACGTAAGAACCATATGTGAGACACAGGAGAAGCAAGTTCTATGTGTCCCATACGATCTCGGCGAACTATAGAACGAGTTACTTCAACTCCACATTTTTCACATATTATACCGTTATAACGAATTCTTCTGTATTTTCCACAGTAACATTCATAATCTTTTTCTGGACCAAAAATTCTCTCATCGAACAAACCACTTCTTTCAGATCGTCCAGTACGATAGTTTATTGTTTCAGGTTTTGTAACTTCACCAAACGACCACTCCTTAATACGTTCAGGAGAAGCTAATTTGAGTGTTATGGAATCGAAATCTGTTGTATCAATTATTTTCATATTTTTAGATATTTAAGTTGCTAATTATTTGTTCGACTTTTTTAATTCAACATCAAGAGATAGACCACGTAGGTAATTTAATAAAACATTAAATGATGCCGGAACATTTGGTTCTCCTATTTGTTGACCTTTAATAATAGCGTCGAATGTCTGTGAGCGACCCATAATATCATCAGACTTTATAGTTAACATTTCACGTAGTGAGTAAGCAGCTCCATGACCCTCTAATGCCCAGACCTCCATTTCTCCAAATCTCTGTCCTCCACCTTGAGCTTTACCTCCTAATGGCTGTTGGGTTATAAGTGAGTATGGTCCGATAGAACGCATATGAAGTTTATCTTCTACCATGTGGTGAAGTTTCAACATATACATATAACCGATTGCTATATCTTGTTCAAAGGCATCTCCTGTACGTCCATCATATAATGGCACTTTACCATTTTCAGGTAAACCTGCTTTTACTAATTCAGCTTTAATTTCAGATACAGTAGCTGAAGAGAATGGAGGGACAATTGCTTGATATCCAAGTGTATGAGCTGCATAACCTAGATGCATTTCTAGAATCTGACCTAAGTTCATACGAGATGGCACACCAAGAGGAGTAAGTATAATATCAACAGGTGTTCCATCAGCCATAAATGGCATTTCTTCTTCTGGTAAAATAACAGAAATAACTCCTTTGTTTCCATGACGTCCTGCTAATTTATCACCAACAGAAATATTTCTTATTTGAGCAATTTCAACTACTATTCTTTTTATTATACCTGATTCAAGATTATGTCCTTGGTCACGTGAGAATATTTTTACACCAGTAATACGTCCTTTCTTTCCATGCTCAAGACGAAGAGAAGTATCTTTAACATCACGTGCTTTTTCAGTAAAGATAGAACGAAGTAATCTTTCTTCTGGAGTAAGCTCAGTTTCTCCTTTGGGAGTAATTTTACCTACTAGAATATCATTCTCTGAAACTTCTGCTCCTATAACTATAATACCGTCTTCATCGAGATCTTTTAATTTATTTTCACCCACGTTTGGAATATCTCGTGTTGTTATTTCAGGTCCTAATTTTGTATCACGAACATTACAAACGAATTCTGTAACATAAATACTTGTAAATTTACTTTGTTTTACCAATCTTTCTGAAAGAATTATAGCATCTTCGTAGTTAGCTCCACCCCATGACATAAAAGCAACTAGAGCATTTTGACCAAGTGCAATTTGTCCATTATCTGTTGTACTTGTATCTGCTAATACATGACCACGTTTTACTTTTTCTCCCATAGTGACACTTGGTCTCTGGTGAAATACTGAGAAGTTATTTGTACGTGAAAATGTTATTAAAGGATAGTTATGATCTTTTCCTTTTTCATCTCTGACTGTAATTTTCTTAGCATCAACATAAACAACCTCACCCGCTACTTCTGAGACAATTAAACGTCCAGAATCACGACTTGCTAATTCTTCTATACCAGTTGCAACTAAAGGCATTTCAGGCATAACACAAGGTAGTGCCTGCTTCTGCATGTTACTTCCCATGAGAGTTCTATGAGCATCATCATGTTCTAAGAATGGAATCATAGAAGTAGCAATAGAGAAAGCTTGATTAGTAGCGACATCAATGAAATCGATTTCCTTCTTAGATATCATACCTGGCTTTGTTTTAATACGAGCTTCAACTTTATCATCCATAATATTACCACTATCATCATAATCAATACCAGAATGAGCTATATTATATTTCTCTTCTTCAAGTGCATTTAGATAAACAACCTCACTTGTAATTTTACCATTTTTAACTTTTACATAAGGAGTTTCTATAATACCAAATTCATTTATTTTGGCATAAGTAGATAAGTGTAATATAAGACCAATGTTTGGACCTTCAGGTGTATGGATAGGACATACTCTACCATAGTGAGATGTATGCACGTCACGAACTTCAAGACCTGCTCTTTCACGAGTAAGACCTCCTGGTCCTAGCGCTGAAAGAATACGAAGGTGTTCAACTTCAGCCATAACATTTTCTTGGTTCATGAATTGGGAAAGCTGGTTTGCAGTAAAGAACTCTTTAATACGAGCTTGAAGTGGTCTCTGATTTATAATCTGTATAGGCATTGTAGTACCTACATCAATAGTAGACATACGATCCTGTATATTTCTCTTTATCTGAGCCATACCCATACGAATTTTCTGCTGGAACATTTCTCCTACATATCTAACACGACGTTGACCTAAATGATCTATATCATCTCCTTTTGAATGAGGATCATTATTCAAGTCAATTATATTCTTTACTATAGTAACAACATCATCTGATGATATAGTACGACGTTCCATTTCTTTTTCATCCATACTTTTCTCAAAGCGCTTATTAAAACGAAATCTTCCAACAGGAGATAAGTCATAACGCTCATTTGAAAGAAGAATACCCATAAATTCTTTAGCATTTTCAGAAGTAGCAAGATCTCCATCACGAAGACGTTTATATATTTCTATAAATGAGTCTGAAAGAGTTTTAGCTGGATCTTTTTCTATACAAGCTTTTATAGTTTTTACAATCTCTTCATTATCACCACCAAATGCTTTCAAAATAGCTTCATCAGTATTTAAGCCCATAACACGAAGAAGAGATGCAACTGAGAATTTACGCTTCTTATCTATACGTACATATACAGCACCATCTGGGTCAGATTCTATTTCAATCCAAACTCCACGAGCAGGAATTATTTTTGCACCAAAGAAACGTTTACCCTTTGCCTCTTGTTCTGTAAAAAATACTCCGAAAGAACGAGTTAACTGAGCTACAATTACACGTTCAACTCCATTTATTATAAATGTGCCATGTTTGGTCATAAGTGGCACATCAGCCATGAATATCTCTTGCTCTTTAGAAGTCCCTATGCTTTTATTCAAAAGTCGAACACGAGCTTTGAGTGGTCCTTCGTAAGTTAATTTATTTATTTTAGAATATTCTTCATCAAATTTTGGTTCTCCTAAAGAGAAAGATGTGAAATCTAATTGAAACTTTTTATCAGAATAATCATTAATAGGTGAAAATTCTTTAAAAACTTCTTTAATTCCTTTTTCTACTAACCAATTAAAAGAATTCAACTGATCTTCAATAAGGTTCGGGAACGGAACCAATGGCTTCTTATAACGTGAAAAATACTTCTTCTCTACTGCGGATGTTTTTTTCATACTTTTTAATAATATTATTTTTATAATTAATGAAATTACTCTAGGTATAATACTTAGGATTATTTCATTAATTACAAAATCAAAAAATCACCTTGGCGACCAAACCACGGTATAATTTTTTACTTATAATTACTGGCAATGATATTTTTTAACACAATATATGCTAAAACTTAATAAACGAGGATTGATTTGCCATAACTCAATCTATTCAATCTGGACTTTATCCTATACCATTTTAAGTATTTTGTCAATTTTTTCTCCAGACGTCCAACGTCTGGAAGATTGAATAAAAATTCAATATAATTTATTGTAAAATAAGGATTATTTTCCCCCAGACGTCCAACGTCTGGAGCTATTTTTCCATTCTTCTATTTTTTTATGATCTCCTGAGAGCAGAACAGATGGAACTTTATATTTTTTATTATTATGAACTAATACTTCAGGTCTAGTATATATCTCACTTGTAGAAACTCTTTCTTCCTCTCTAGAATTAAAGTTACCTAAAACTCCATCTACTTGTCTTGATATAGAATCAATCAAAACCATAGCAGGAATCTCCCCTCCTGTCAGAACATAATCTCCTATAGAATATTTTTTAGTTTTAAGAATCTTATCAACACGATAATCGATACCTTCATAACGCCCACAAATTAAAATTACGTCTGTATATTTTTTCGATATATTTTTAGCTGCACTTGTAGTAAATTTTTCTGCACTAGGAATAAAATTAACAGTGAGAATTTTTACATCTTTTTTCTTTGAAATTTTTTTAATTATATTCTCTACTGCTTTAATTACTGGTTCTGCCATCATAATCATACCTGGACCACCCGCGTAAGGACGCTCGTCTATTTGAGCAGATACATTTCCATCTGGCCAGACTTTCTTATATTTTCCAGTTACAAACTTACGAGGATTCACAAAAGAAACAGAAATCTTTTTTTCTTTTATAGCTCGTCCCAAAATTGACTCATTTAAATATGAATCAAACATTTCGGGAAATAATGTAACAACATGGAATTTCATAAAATTACTATACCATGAATTTTATAAAACAAACAAAAAGACCCCAATGCGAGGCGAGATCAAAGACACAAGGAAGATGTAGTAATTCTACATTAACCGAGCACCCGTAGACCTGCAACAAAGCAGATGAAGTCTTTTTGTTTATTTTATTTTATATACCCTTTAAGTCTTCTAATGCTGCATCTACTGATTTTGATGCTTCACTAGCTGTCATAGTAGGAGCTTGAACAGGAGTTTGGTGTTGTGCTACTGGAGCATCTGTATGCTCTGTCACTACTCTTCCTCCTTCTGGCTCGTTAATTTTTAGATTAACACGAGCATTATTTTTCATTCCAATAACACGCAATAATGTTCGGATAGCTTTAGCTGTATTTCCTTGACGGCCAATAATCTTACCCATATCTGCACTGTTAACTGTCATTGTAATAAGAACGCCCATTTCGTCTACAGTTCTATCAATTTTAACATCGTTTGGATTATCAACTAGAGCCTTAACGATATATTCTAGAAATGCTTTATCATCTGCCATATAATAGTATTTAGTATTATTCTTAATTCTTAATGCAGTGTATCGACTACAACCTGCTTACATATAATATACCACATAGAGCTTTTTGTATGCAACAAAAAAAGATACTGCTTTAACAGTATCTTTTTAAACTTCAATTATGATTTTTTAAGTTCTTTACGAGGCTTAGTAGGAGACTTCTTAGATAAAACATTTTTAATCTTTCCTTCAACTATTTTTTGTTTAACTAAAAAATTATGAACTGTATCTGATGTCTGAGCACCATTACTCATCCAATACTTTATACGATCAGCTTTAAATATAACTTCACCTTTTTTTAGATTGTATGAACCTAGAATTTCTTTAAATTTACCACTCTTAGCAGAATTTTTAGAATCTGTTAAAAGTACGCGAAAAGCTGGATCATTCTTACGCCCTATTCTTTGTAATCTTATCTTTAACATATGTAAAAGTATCCTACCATAAAGATTATAATGAATCAAGCCCTTGTGCTATACTAAACATTGTGAAAAACAATAAAAAAGAATCTAGAGTAAACTCTAGTAATAATATACATATTGAAGGAATTATAACTATATCCCATAGAGGATTAGGAAGTGTACGTATTAAAGGCCAAGATGATGTCATAGAGATTGACCATAGTTTTCTTAAAACAGCTTGCCATGGTGACACAGTAAAAATATTACTGCATCCTAAAAAATCAGGAGAGAATCAAACTGGTGAAGTTTCAGAAATTCTTCGTCGTTCCAAAAAAGGATACTCAGGGGTACTAGAAAAAGAAAATGATACATATTTCTTAATCCCTAGTGATTTAAGAATGTATGCAGATATTATCATTCCATCAAATAATTTAAATGGAGCTCAAATAGGACAAAAAATATTTGTTATTATTACTGACTGGAAAGATGCAAAGAAAGCTCCAATCGGGAAAGTTGAAAAAGTTCTAGGAATGCCCATGGAGCATAATGCTGAAATGGAAGCTATTGCTTTAGAGAAAGGATTCAATGCTAGCTTCCCTATTGAAGTAATAAATGAAGCTAAAAAAATAGCAATAAAGGGAATAGAAGAAATAGATTTAAAAAATCGTCGAGACGTAAGAGATATAACAACTTTTACTATTGACCCTATAGATGCTAAAGATTTTGATGACGCTATCTCTTTTAAAAAGTTATTAAATGGTAATTATGAAATAGGTATTCATATTGCCGACGTGTCTCATTATGTAAAACTTAAAACAGAACTAGATAATGAAGCTCAGAATAGAGGAACATCTGTATATCTTGTAGATAGGACAATTCCCATGCTACCTGAAGAGCTTTCAAATGGACTTTGTAGTCTAAATCCAAATGTAGATAGGCTAACTTTCTCTGCTATTTTCGAGCTAGATATTAATGGAAAAATTTACAAAGAATGGTTTGGCGAGACTATTATTCATTCTGATAAAAGATTTACATATGAAAATGCTCAAAAAATTCTGGATGATAAAAAAGGTGTTTTCTATCAAGAACTTTCAACCTTAAATATAATAGCTAAAAAATTACTTAAGAAAAGATTTGACGAAGGAGCGATAATGCTTGAACAAGATGAAGTGAAATTTAAATTAGATGATAAGGGGGTTCCCTTATCTGTATATACAAAAACTCGAGGAGATACCAATAAGCTTGTTGAAGAATTCATGCTTATAGCAAACAGAAGTGTAGCTGAATACATGTCAAAGAAAAAGAATGGTGTGCAAGGTGTCTTTCTCTATAGAATTCACGACTTACCAAATAAGGAAAAAATGAAAGACTTAGCTACTTTCTTAAAGAGATTAGGATATCATCTAAAACTTAAAGATGGAGTTATCCCTTCCGAAGAGATAAATATTCTTATAAGAAAATTAGAACATAATCCCCTGCGTGATACTGTTCACACTGCGATTATAAGAACTATGGCTAAAGCTATCTATTCAACTAAAAATATCGGACATTATGGGCTTGGATTTAAATTCTATACACATTTCACTTCGCCCATCAGAAGATACCCTGATGTTATAGTCCACAGATTATTAAAAGATTTTATAGAAGATAAAGCCATACCCAAAGAAAAATGGTATGAGTATGAGAAAATGAGTCAAGAAGCATCTAGTCAAGAAAAAGAAGCGGCAGAGGCTGAACGTGCTTCAATTAAATATAAACAAGTAGAGTATATGTCTAAGAGAATAGGACAAAATTATGAAGGCATAATAACAGGTGTTACAGAATGGGGGTTATATATTGAAGACAAAGAAACAAAATGTGAAGGAATGGTTCGTATGAGAGATCTTAAAAGTGATTATTATATTTTTGATAAAAAATATATGAGTATTAGAGGTCAAAAAACTCACAAAAAATACACACTAGGTGATAAAGTCAAATTTAAAGTAAGAGGAGCTGATATGAATAAAAAGACAATAGACTACGAATTAATTTAATAAAGTCTATCTTAAAAAAAATAAACCCCTTAAGGGGTTTATTTTTAAATTTAAATTATTATTTAGCATAAGCGCTAGCATCTTCTAATCGTATAGATAGAAGCTTAGAAGCACCTTCTGCACTCATTGTAACACCATAAAGAACTTGAGCTCTAGACATGGTCTCACGATTATGAGTGACAACTATAAGCTGAGAATATTTAGATAAATTCTCAAGCATATTTCCATACTTCCTAGAGTTTGCCTCATCTAAAGCTGCATCAGTTTCATCTAAAACTAGAAAAGGTGGAGGGTTAACTTGTGATACAGCAAAGAGTAATGCTATTGAAGTAAGTGATCTTTCTCCCCCAGATAACATATGTAAATCTTTAACTTTCTTTTGAGGTAATGTGACATTAATCTCTATTCCTCTTTCAAAACCTAAATCATTATTCTCTTCTTCCTCTTCTTCACTTTCATTATCTTCTATAGAAACTGATTCATCATTCTTTTTAGGCTTTTTGTGTTCCATTGTTATAGATAGAAAAGCTGATCCACCACCAAACATAAGAGCAAAGAATTCTTGGAATTGTTTATTT
Source organism: uncultured bacterium (assembly GCA_903929735.1). GTDB lineage: Bacteria > Patescibacteriota > Minisyncoccia > Phycocordibacterales > UBA9973 > UBA8515. Next base: position 10,765 of record CAIYVW010000036.1, on the reverse strand, counting down.
ATATTCTCTACTCCACTTTTAAATTCTTTATCTAGAGTTTCTTTTAATTCTTGTATTAACAAACGAAGTGATTCTATACTTTTATATAAGTCTTCTAATTCATGGGCCAAAAATTTATCACGGTCTAGAGTATCATCATATTCTTTCATTATCTCACCTGAATTACCACCTCCTCCATCTTCAAGTTTTATTTTTATTCGCTCTATTTTACGACGTAGATCTTCTTGAGTACTTCTTATTATATCGCCTTCTACTTTAGTATGAGCAAAATCAATAACTTCCCTTCCTATTAGGACCCCTCCTTCAGCTAGTTCCATCTCAAAAGAATTTTTAATTTGAGATAATCTTTCTTCTTCAAAATTTAAAGTATGTAAAGATGAAGTAACTTCATTCCTAATTCTTAGTAACTCATAAAGAGTACGCTCATTATCACGTAGTATTAGTTCTGATTCTTTTTCTTTTTCCTTAAGAGAATTAATTAAATTTACGATACTTCTTTCTTCTTCTTTAGTTTTTGAAATTTCATTTAAGATATTTTCTTTAGAAGCTATCATTTCTTTATATTCTTCATTATCTTCTAAAGAAGGTTTTTCTATATCATCTGTATTTACACCATTCTTAAACTCATTTAATTTAATTTTAATATTTCTTAATATATTTACGACACTAGGAAAATCTTCTAGGCTCATTGCTTCATCTATCTTTCTATCTAATTCTTCCACCAGTAATCTCCAGTCAGATTCCAAAATTACATACTCTTTAATTTCTGGTATTTTAGCAAATTGTCTTTGTATTCCTTCTATTATCCCCTCAATTCGTCCCAAAGAACGAGAAAGATCTCCTTTCTTATTTAAGACAACTGACAAGATATCTTCTTTATCTTTTATTAATTTAGTATTTTCACTTTCTACAAAATTTGTATTTTTATTTCTTTCCAAATCTCCTATACTTTTATCTAAAGATAAAGCTTTTTCATCTAGCTCTTTTCGAATATTTATCAGACGATTACCCTCGTTTATTATATAAGTATATTCTGAAGAAAAATATGTTTTATAAAAATTACGAAGTTCTTCACGCATCTCACGAGCTTTCTCTACTTTCTCCACCTGCTTCTTGAGGAAAGATAAGTGAGGTGCAATCTCACGTCGAAGAACCTGCACTTCTTTCATATTTAAAATAGTTTTATCTAGTTTTCTTTCTGATTCTTTAATTCTGTATTGATATATTTTCAAACCTAAAGCATCTTCAATCATACTTCGACGGTCTTTGTTCGAAGCATTAAGTACTCTATCTGCCTCACCTTGTGAAATAATATGATGCCCAGAACTTCCTATATTAACAGAAGCAAGTAAGTCTACTATATCTTTAAGTCTAACTTCAGTTCCATTTATACTGTATTTATTACCTCCATCTGCAAATACTTCACGTCCAATTGTGACTTCATCATAATCCAGAGATACTCCTATACCACTATTAGTAAAAGAGAAAATTTTATTACTATTATCGAAAGTTATAACAACCCCTGCTCTATTTGAAGAAGATAAAGATTTAGATCCCTTAAAGATGAGATCTATACCTCCTTTACCACGTAGTGACTTCATAGACTGCTCTCCTAAAACAAAACGAATAGCCTCAACTATATTCGATTTACCAGACCCATTAGGCCCCACAACACATGTTATAGGAGTAGAAAAAGATAATGGACTTTTCTTTCCAAATGATTTAAAACCAAATAGTTCTAATGATTTAAGTGTCATTCTAGTCTAACCAATCTTTAACTTCTAATGCTTTTCTTGCAGCGCATTGTTCAGCTTCTTGTTTAGAGTGTCCTTTCCCATCTGCTATATGATCAGATCCAAAGAAAATACCTACAGTAAAATTCTTATCATGATCAGGACCTGTTTCATTTATAACTTTATAAGAAGGTGTAATGTTTAAATATTCTTGCGATTTTTCTTGTACTAAACTTTTTGAATCACGCCACAACTTTTTCTTAACGATCACATCGATTTTATCAAAAAGAGTATCTGCAATAAAATTACGAACAATATCATAACCTTGATCTAGATAAGCAGCGCCTACATAAGCCTCATAAGTATTAGCTAGTATATAACTTCTGGCCTTACCTATATCTTTAGCTTCCCCTTTAGATAAAAGCAAATAATCATTCATACCTAAAGATAAAGCTACTTCACCTATTATCACTGCATTTACAAGAGCTGAACGATAAGCAGTAAGTTCACCTTCATCTCTATCTGTGTATTTATTATATAAGTAGTCAGTAACTACAAGCTCCAAAACTGCATCTCCTAGAAATTCTAAACGTTCATTATGAGAAAGTCTCGATCCAGTATTTTCATTTATATAGGAACGATGAATAAAAGCTTGCTCTAAAAGCTTTTTATCATTAAAAATAATATTCGTTTTTTTTTCAAATATATAAAAATCAATCATACGTTTAATTATTTCTTAGTTAAAATTTCTACTGCTTTTGTAAGAAGAGGAACCATATTATCATACATTTTAAGGTTAGCTACTTCTTCAATAGGAAACCATTTGGCATCATTTAATCCTCCATTGTCTTTTTCTAGTACTAAGTCTTGAAAGACAGTTTCTCCCAAAAAGAAAACTACTTGTTTACGAATTTTACCATCTTCAGGATGAGTTGCTATGTATTCACTTCTTCCTAAAAGTTCTTTAATTATTATATCTACTCCCATTTCTTCTTTTATCTCTCTGATAGCACCTTGTTCTTCATTCTCACCTTCTTCAATACTACCTTTAGATAAAGTCCAGTACCCAAACACATCATGAACAAAAGCAAAGTAAATATGACCTTCATTAATAGAGTAAACAACAGCTCCTGCCTTTTTCTCTATAGGGAACTTAGCTGGATCTGTTTCAAAATGTTTATGCTTCTTGTGTGTCCCAACATCATCTTTCCCTGGCTCTCCTATTTCTTTATAAACTCCACCTAAAACTCCATTAACAAAACGACTAGAGTTCTCACTTCCAAAACTTTTAGCTAGCTCTATTGATTCATTAATAGCAACCTTAGGAGGAACTTGATCTCTATCTCCAAACAATAATTCATATAATCCAAGTCGAAGAATATTTCTATCAATAATTGAAATTTTATTTATTGGCCAATCTGGAGCAGCTTTCTCTATTATTTCATCTATTATTGATTTCTTTTTGATAACACCTAAAAATATCTCACTTATAAAGTGGGAGTCATCTAATCCTGGGCCAAACTCTTCTATGTTACGTTCTAGCATTTGTTCTGGGGTTGTATCTTTCTCAACCGCAAAATCCCACTCAAAGAGTGTCTGTAAAACAATTGAACGTGAAAGGTGCCTGTTTGCCATAATTTATATGAAAAATAGAATCTTGAAATTTTTCATATAAATCGAAAAATTTCAAGAGCCGATTTTATTAAGCTTTCTTTTTAGCTTGTTTTTTCTCAACTTTTTTAACCACATCGATAACCTTTCGGCCACGATAAAAGCCACAATTCTTACAAACTATGTGTGTTTCCTTTGGCTGTTCACAATTAGTACAAACAGCAAAAGTCTTTGCTTTTAAAGCATGATGTGATCGACGATTCCCTGTATGGGCTCGTGTATGTCTCATTCGTATTACCATAATGAATAGTATACTAATTTTTACCCAAAAAGCAAATAAAAAACCCTAAGTCTTAGAAGACAATAGGGGTTTTATTTATTATTCTTTTATTATAAACATTCAAATGTCTATAATAAAGGAAGTTAGATATTTCTTTAATAGGGATAAGAATAACCCCTTTCGTCTCTTCTTTTTCAAAAAAAGACTCTTTCTTGAGGTGTTTTAATATTGAAATATCTAAGGTGACACTAAAAAAATATTTTTTATGGAAAATTTTTTGAGACCAATGAATTCTATTATCTAAGACGAACTGCTTATGAATAAAATCTAGTCTTTCTGGAGAAAGAAGTATCCCCGTCTCTTCCCAAAATTCCCTTACTGCTGTTTCTTTAGGATTTTCATCATCTTTATTAAAATCCAAAAAATCTACAGAATCTTTTTCTTTCTCTTTCAAGTGAAAAGATGAATTGTAAGGAGTACATATTAAATACTTTCTTTTAGTGTTTGGATCGACAACAAAAGCAAAAATTCCTGAATATTTAGTTTTGCCTTTACTTTTTCCACCTGGGATACGAATACTATCATAACCCAATGACCTCAAATGCTTAATCTGCCGATTAATGACTCGAGGATTTATTTCAAAATACATTAGTTTTATCTTAATTCAAATTCATTAAATAACATTTACAAAATTTAGTCAATAGTGTTATATTATACTTGTTTTTTAAGGATAATAATTGTAATATTATATTTATAGAGATTGTTATGGCTACCAACCATATTCTTATAAAAAAGACCGAAAGGCTAATCTATAAAATAAAGAACAAAAGTTGGGTGGAACCGCGATTAGACTCGCCCCGACAAAAAATGATTTATCATTTTTTGTCGGGGCATTTTTAGTTTATTAATATTAATTAAGCAAATATATTATGAATAATAATAAAATTGAACATATACGCCACTCTTTAGCTCACCTACTAGGAGCATCTATCTTAGAACTTTATCCAGGATCGAAAATAACATTAGGTCCTGCAGTAGATAATGGTTTTTATTATGATGTAGATATAAATGGTAAAATTTCTGATGCAGATTTAGAAAATATAGAATCTAAAATGAAAGAACTTATAAAGACTTGGTCTACTTTTCAAAAGAAAGTTTTATCTAAAGAAGAAGCTTTGAAGATGTATGCAGGTAATGAATACAAAGAAGAACTTATAAATGGTATCTCTGAGAAAGGCGAAGAAATTACTATATACCAATCTGGGAACTTTACAGATCTCTGTCGTGGAGGACACGTTGAAAATATGAAGGAGATTAAAGAAGGATCTTTTAAAATAGATCGTATTGCTGGAGCCTACTGGCGTGGAGATGAAAAGAATAAAATGCTTACCCGTATTTATGGAATAGCATTTGAAAGCAAAGAGGAACTTGAAGCATATATAAAACAACAAGAAGAAGCAATGAAAAGAGATCACCGTAAAATAGGACGCGAACTAAAACTTTTTACTATATCTCCCCTTGTAGGATCAGGATTACCACTATTACAACCAAATGGAATGATTATCAGAAAAGAAATAGAAGATTTTCTTTGGAGCTTACATAAAAACAAAGGATATAATAGAGTTTGGACTCCACATATAACCAAAAAAGAATTATATGAAACATCAGGGCATGCAGCTAAATTTGGAGAAGAACTTTTCCGAGTTAAAGGTGGAGATGAAGAATTTTTCATGAAGCCAATGAATTGTCCTCATCATATGCAAATATTCTCAGATAATCAATTTTCTTATCGTGATATGCCTGTAAGATATTTTGAACCGGCAACTGTATATAGATACGAGAAAGCAGGACAGCTATCAGGCCTCACAAGAGTTCGTGCCATCACTCAAGATGACGGACATCTATTTTGTAGAGTTTCTCAAATAGGACAAGAAGTTAGTACTATTGTTTCTATCATAAAATCTTTCTACGAAACCATGGATATGATGAATGGATACAGAGTTAGCCTTTCGGTACGAGGAGATGACCAAAGTAAATATTTAGGAAGTGCTGAAGTTTGGGAAAAAGCCGAAAGTACGCTTGAAATTGCAGCTAAAGATAATCAATTAAATTATCAGATAGTTAAAGGCGAGGCAGCTTTTTATGGTCCAAAATTAGACTTCATGTTTAAAGATGCTATTGGACGAGAGTGGCAGTTAGCTACTATCCAATGTGACTTTAATTTACCAGAAAGATTTGAACTTAAATTTGTAAATGAGAAAGGAGAAGAAGAAAGACCTGTTGTTATACATCGTGCTATTTCAGGATCACTTGAGAGATTCATGGGCGTTATGATAGAACATTTCGCTGGAGCCTTTCCTATTTGGCTCTCCCCTAATCAAGTTACTATTCTACCAATTTCTGAACATCAAAAAGAATATGCAGATAGTATATATAAATTACTAAAAGAATCTGATATCCGTGTTCAACTTGATGACTCGAATGAATCCTTAGGTAAAAGAATTCGTAATGCAAAAATGTCAAAAGTTCCTTATATAATAGTTATAGGAGATAAAGAAAGAGATGCGAAAGTTATAACTGTCGAAGGAAGGAATGAAAAACTTGAAGGGATAACAATAGATAATTTTCTAGAAAGACTACAGAGAGAAATCAAGGAAAGAACTCTAAATTAATAAAATAAATCTCCCCTAGGCCTTGCCTAGGGGAGATTTTATGATTGATCTAAGTCTACATTTATCAATTCAAAAAGTTTATCTTTATTTACCCTCTTAATATGGAAAGGTAATATATTTTTATTAATTATTTTTTCTTGCTTTCTTTTATTACCAAAATAATCTTGAAAACTAGAATGATGAAAAATTTTTAAATAATTCTCAGCTTTTTCCTTATCTCTTATTCCATTTTTTTTCCAATCAGATTGAATAAGTTTTATACAATTTAAATGAATATATGCAAATAAATAATTAAAATAGTTTTCCTTATCTACGTGTTTTGCTTTAAATTTACCTTCAAAAAGTGATCCTGTCCGTTTATATTTTTTATTAAAATACATAACATATGCAGTGGATACTTTTTGCATGTAAATAGAAATATTATTTTTCTCATCTTCCCCTAGGCCTTGCCTAGGGGAAATTAAAAACAAATGAAAATGGTTAGGCATTAATACCCAGGCAAGAATAGATACAGAGGGTGTCCCCCTTTCTAAATCAAAAGCTTCTATTTTTATATCTACTATTGAATCTCTAAAATTAAAATTCTTATCTGAGTTACAAACATATAAAATCTTTTCAAAACGGTCATAATCTTCTTCATCTAAGAATATTTTGTGTTTTCCATTACCACGATTATAAATATGAAAATATTCTCCTGAAACTAATTTCACACTTCTGGTACTCATGATTTAATTATATAAATAATTATTCCCCTAGGCAAGGCCTAGGGGAATAGAAAAATAATTTTAAACTTCATTTCTTCATTATTCTGAAATAATCTTTCAGACAATAATCTTCATCTAAAATTAATGGCATGTTAAGAGCTTCTTGCACTGTCACCCAAGAAAAATCCTTATGTTCTTTATTTGATAAAAAAATTTTGGGTTCTACTTTAAGATGAACATTAAAGTAATGATACAGAAAATCTCTATCTGGATGAGAAACATAAAAAGTTTTATGGAAATTTAATTCTTTTCGTTTTACTTCTAATCCAGTTTCTTCTCTTAGTTCTCTAATTATTGCATCTAAATTATCCTTATCAGATTTATCTACTTTCCCTGCTGGTTGCCCCCATTTATCCCCATGGATTTTATTATCTTGTCGATGAAGTAAAATAAATTTACCATTATAATCAACCAAGCAAGCAACTACCTCAATATCTGGAACAAAATTTTCTGGTTTTTCACTGTAAATCATATTTATAATTTTAAATTTATTTCATAATACTATTATGTGATTTAATTGTCTAATTACTAATATTTAAAAATAAACACACAGTTTTTACCTGTGTGTTTATTTTTTTTATATATCTAGATTTGCCATTTTGGCATGAGATGTAATAAATGATTTACGTGGGGGAACTTCAGAACCCATTAGCATATCGAATACTTTATTGGCATCTTCAGCATCTACTACAGAGACTTGTTTTAAAATACGAGTAGTTGGATCCATAGTTGTTTCCCATAATTCATCTGAGTTCATTTCTCCAAGACCCTTATATCTCTGAACATGTATTTTCGCAACTCTTTTACTTTTTACATTTTCTTCTTCCTCTTCTTCGCTCTCTTCTCCTCCCTCTTCATTTGCTGATTCAGAAAGAAGATCTTCAATAGAAGGAGCATCTTTACCTAGTATTCTATCTCTTTCTTCATCTGTATAAGCATACATTACTTCTTTACCTTTTTTAATTTTAAATAAAGGTGGTTGAGCTATGTAAACATATCCAGCATCTAAAACAGGTCGGAAATAACGGTACATAAGAGTAAGTATAAGCGTACGGATATGTGCTCCATCCACATCGGCATCAGTAGCTAGGATAATTTTATGATAACGCATTTTGCTTAAATCAAATGTATCTCCAATAGATGTACCCATAGCTATAACTAGATTTTTAATTTGTTCACTTCCTAACATCCTATCTAAACGAGCTCTTTCAACATTTAATATTTTACCTCGAAGAGGAAGTATGGCCTGGGTCTTTCTGTCTCGCCCCATTTTAGCTGTACCACCAGCAGAATCTCCCTCCACAATGAACAATTCTCCACTCTCAGCGTCTTTTGCTTGGCAATCAGCAAGCTTACCAGGAAGAGTCATTCCTTCTAGAGCCCCTTTTCTTAAGATTGAATCTTTGGCCGCTTTAGCAGCCTTTCTAGCCCGTAAAGCAAGCAAAGATTTACTTATAATAGATTTAGCTTCGTCTGGATTTTCTTCTAAGAAAGATGAAAAAGCATCACCAAACACTGTAGCTACAGCTCCTTGTGCTTCAGTAGAACCTAGCTTAGCTTTTGTCTGTCCTTCGAATTGAATTTCACGCAGCTTAACTGAAACTACAGCCATTAATCCTTCTAGAACATCATCACCCGTAAAGCCTCCATCTGCCTCTTTAATTAAATTATTTTTCTTTCCATAAGTATTTAAAATACGAGTAAGCGCAGTTTTAAATCCTGTTATATGAGTACCTCCTTCTGGGTTATGAATATTATTTGCAAAAGGAACAATTACAGAATTCATATTATCTACATACTGCAATGCAACTTCTACTCCTACATCATCTAGCTCTCTTTCTATATAGAAAACACTTGGGTGAATTGGCTTCTCTGCTTTATTATAAAATCTTACAAGAGAGACAAGTCCTCCTTCAAAATAAAATGTAGTTGAGGGAACTTCAAGTTCCATCTCAGAAAACCAAAAGGCATTCTCATAATCATTACTTTTACCTTTACCTCCTGTTATAGGATCCCATAGACGAGCATCAATAATATCAATACGAAGACCCTTCACTAAGTAAGCTTGTTGGCGTAAATGAGAAATAATGGTATCCCAATCAAATTTTACTTGTTTAAATATTTCTTCATCAGGTCTGAAAGTTATAATAGTACCATGGTTCTTAGTGGTTCCAACTTTTTTAACAGAAGCTTTCTTTTTACCCTGAGAATACTCTTGGACATATTTACCACCATCTTTATGAACTTCTGCTTTAGTATAGACAGACAAAGCATTAACTACAGATGCACCTACTCCATGTAAACCACCTGATACTTTATACCCACTATCATCTCCTCCGAATTTACCACCAGCATGAAGAGTAGTCATCACAGTTTCCAAAGCAGAAACTTTAGTTTTAGAATGAACATCAACTGGTATACCGCGTCCATTATCTACTACTCGTACAGAATTATCTGGAAGTAAAACAACTTCTATGTGATCACAAAAACCTCCCATCGCTTCATCTCGAGAGTTATCAAATATTTCCCAGACTAAATGATGAAGACCATCGATCCCTGTTGAACCTATATACATTCCTGGTCGACGTCTTACAGGCTCAAGTCCTTCAAGGACTGAAATCTGATCTGCTCCATAACTATCTTTTTTTACTTTTTTGGTTTCTTCTTTTGACATTTAGAGAAATAATTAAATAATAATTTTGATGTTTTTTAACTTAATTGTTTTAAATTACACAAACTATAACTACTCTTATATGAGTAATTACTCTTATATTATAGCAAAAAATCACTATAAATACTAGTTTATTTATAGTGATTTTTTGCTTATAAATAAAGGATATTTAGTCAATTAATGCAATTTTTGACACTCTTTTTCTTTTTAAATATATTGTATATATAACGATACAGAAAATTATAATAAATAAGACTATTATCCATACCAAAAAATTCCAATTATAAGGAACTCCATTAATATTCAAAATAACACTCGCCCCAGAATTACTTGTTGCCTGTATGCTTATATCACTATGTCTGTGCTGGTCCTTTAATATATATGGACTTACTACTTCTTCCCAGTTCCTAAAACCTTCTTTTAAAATTACATTTTTTATTCCTGACTCTTTATCAGAAGCTTTAAATATTAAAATATATTTATTACCATAAATATTAGGATTACGAGTGACATAAGCTTCTAATTCTGGTAACCCATTACCCAAATCATTAAACTCAACTTTATTTTCTATATTATCAATATTTAAAGAAAGATAAGCCGAAGAAGCCACTATCGGTGTACCTTCTCCATTATTTAAATTTAAATCAAAAGGTGATGTGGTAATATCTATACGCCCTGTTTTATTCGCTTCAAAAACTAATCGAAGTATAGAACCTGGCAACTTATTGTTAGGATTAAAGGGGTCTACCACGCCACTAAAACCATTAGGCATTAACCCTGTGAAATTTATAATACTCTTGTTTAAAATTGGTTTTTCTAGCCATAAGCTCACTATTGATTTATTATCCTCTATTCTTAGTAGTGAAATATTATCAGTAAAAGATATATTACTTTTAATAGTATTTATTGATTCTCCATTTGTATCTAACATTAAATCTACATAGAACTGTTCATTTAAGCCTACTGAATTTTTAGGTGTTGTTAATGTAAGAGTAGCAGCAAGAGCCTTATTGACTATAAATAAGTTTAGAAAT
>CAIYVW010000035.1 GCA_903929735.1 uncultured bacterium | reverse complement strand
TAATTATTTGCACCACCACCAGATGTCATTCCATAGAAGTTACCATCGGTACCTTGGATAAGGGAGCCTTGAGGATTAGAACCATTAGTATTATCAAAATCATGAACGTCAGTGTATGTTGTTCCATCCCATTTGAAGATGACACCAGCACCACTTGCTCCACCATACAGTGTCATTCCATAAAAGTTACCATTGGAACCTTGGATGAGGGAGCCGTAAGGATAGCTTCCATTAGTTTTAAAATCTAAAGTTAAATTATTAGCTCCAGGACCAGTGATGTTTAGATCATGAGTGACATCAATTTCATTACCTTTTAAAGATATGGTTCCATTTAGATTACCAAAGTTAATAGTATCTCCACCTAAAGAGGTCGCTACTGCATCTCGGAAGGTACATTTGGTGATGGTACAAGTACCATCACCATCGTCTGATAATGAATTAACAACTATTGGAGTAAGGGTTGATATAAAGCTACCACCATTTAAGGGACTAAGAGTTGTATAGGTTGGAGACTGAAAATCTGTATCTATTTTTGCATGATAATCATTAACCACTGCTCCATCTGCGAGAATTGTCCAAGGAAAACCATCAACAGTAAAATCAAGTATAACTGAAGTATTTGAAGAATATCTACGAGTTCTAATTCCTGATATAGAACCAGAGCTATTATCTTCTGATAGGCTACCATTAAATATTACACTACCTGTAATAGTGTTATAGTTCTGACTTGAATTGTTGAAGGTCGCATTACCTGTAATTGTTCCCAAATTATAACTCGAACCACTGAAAGTTGGATTACCTTTAATAAAGGCATAATTAAATGAGGTATCATTAAAAACAGGGTTACCTTTTATCATATTAGAACCATAATTAGAACTTGATCCATTAAAAATAGGATTACCTGTTATTGTAGGAGCATTATTAGAACTTGAATCATTAAAAATAGGACTACCTGTCATAGTAGCACTATTTTGACTTGAATCATTAAAGATGAATTGGGTTATTTCAGTTGTGCCTGTCGAATCATAAATTTTACCCAATGCACGACTCTGCCAATAACTACTACCAGTTATGACTAATTCTGAACCAACAGGAACAGCACCATTATAGAAAGTAGTATTGAGAGTCAAATTACCATGAATAGTTGCTCCCCCATCATCATAACTATTGTCGTTGAAAATAACATCACCCAGTATATTTGCGGTGTCGGAAACATAACTATCATTATTGAAAATAGCACTACCAACTAATATTCCACTATAAGAAGAAGTATCATTAAAGGTGGCACCATTAGCAACTCTAATCGATATATTTAATAAACTTGCCCCTGAATTAACAGTTAAAGTATTTACAAATGGTTGTGACCCAGAATTAGTATCAAGCAAAGAAGAAATTACAACATCATCAGATGAAGTTGGTAAAGATTCAGCTACGGTACAAGGATCGAGCTGATCAGTACACCAATTACCTGAATTATTCCAATCTGTATCAATTGCTCCATTAAAATAGAAAGTTGTTGCGGCCGAGGCTTTTGAAACATTTGATAAAAATAAACTAAAAAACATTATAATAATGAAAACATAGAAATAAAAATGCTTTTTGTAAAACATACAAATGAATTATACTACATTTATTAATAAAATATTACTTACTATAATTACCATCTTAAATTTAATTATGTATAATACTTATATTATGCAAATAGGAACTATGTTTATTACAGTTTTAGGTCTTTGTCTTTTTGAAATCATAAGCAGTATTGATAATGCCGTTATAAATGCTGAAGTATTAGGAACAATGGGAAGGAAAGCGAGACAATGGTTCCTCCTTTGGGGCTTTCTTTTTGCTGTCTTTATTGTTCGAGGCCTTCTACCTTGGGTAATTATATGGGTAACAGTCCCTTCTTTAGGACCCATAGGATCTCTGACTGCAACTTTCTCAAATGACCCTAGTATTCATCTTGCTATAGAGAAAGCATCACCTATTTTACTTTTAGGAGGAGGAACTTTTCTTATTTTTCTATTTTTTCACTGGTTATTTCTAGAAAATAAAAATTTTGGATTACGTCATGAAAGATTTTTCCAAAAAAATGGAACTTGGTTCTTTGCTGTCGTCTCTATTATTCTTGCAGTCCTTGTTTGGTATACAATAAAAATAAACCCCATGCTCGCATTCGCAGCAGTTATAGGATCAACTGCTTTCTTTATAACACATGGTTTTAAAGAAAATGCTGAAAAAGGAGAACAGTCACTGGTATCTAGTGATAATAAAATGTCAGACTTAAGTAAAATTCTTTATTTAGAGATTATAGATGCCACCTTTTCTATAGATGGAGTCTTAGGGGCATTTGCCTTTACTCTTTCTGTACCACTTATAATTCTCGGTAACGGACTTGGTGCTTATATATTAAGAAGATTAACTATTGGAAATATCGATAGAATAAAAAAATATGCTTTCTTAAAAAATGGGGCTATGTATTCTATCTTTATACTAGGAATAGTAATGATGCTAGATGCTTTTGGAATCAAAGTCCCCTCTTATGTTTCTCCACTCGTAACTTTCATTATCATAGGATTCTTTATTATTAAATCTGTTAAATACAGTAAAATTTAATTTATGTACATAAGATATTTTTTTATATTCATTGTTTTTTTGTTTGTAATTATTTCTGGAGAGTATTTAATTTATATAATATTTAAACAGCTAGAAATATTTAAATATTTATAT
>CAIYVW010000034.1 GCA_903929735.1 uncultured bacterium | reverse complement strand
TGAATATTATAATATGTCAATTATCAAATTAAAAGCCCTCTTTCGAGAGCTTTTAATTTATTGTCGGGGCGCCGGGATTCGAACCCGGAGTCGCCTGTTCCCAAAACAGGAATGTTAGCCGTTACACTACACCCCGATGTGTAATTTATCTATCTTAGCATATTTATAAGAATTAACAATTGTATTTTAGTGATAGTGTGTTAACATAAATTTATGCAGTTTATTTTTATATTTTTGACTTTTATCTCCACCTTTTTAGGGGGGTTATTCGGTATTAAGTATAAAGATAAAATGAATCTGATTTTAGGATTAACAGCAGGTGTTATACTCGGAGTTGTAGCTTTTGATATTTTCCCTGAAATAATATCTCTAACACAGAAATTAGGAGTTAGTTCTACTTCTCCTATGATAGCTTTGGTTTGTGGATTTTTAGTTTTTCACATAGCAGAAAAACTTTTCTTAGTTCATCATTCTCATGAAGATCAGTATGGACCTCATACTCATCCTGTAATAGGGAAGTTCCAGGCTTTATCTTTAGCAGGTCATTCTTTCTTGGACGGTGTTGCTATTGGACTTGGTTTTCAAATTTCAGGAGCTACTGGTGTGTTAGTTGCTGTCGCTGTTATTGCTCATGATTTTTCTGATGGTTTAAATACAGTATCAATGATGATAAGGCATAAGAATACAAATAAACAAGCTCTTAACTTTCTTTTTTTAGATGCCATTGCTCCTGTGTTAGGAGGAATATCAACTCTATTCTTTACATTGTCTGAAAATTCCTTACTTATATATTTAGGTTTTTTTGCTGGATTTTTACTCTACATAGGAGTATCAGATATTTTACCTGAAGCACACAGTAAGAATTCTTCGATGAAAACTGTAATGATGACAATCATTGGAGTCTTGTTTATATTCTTAATTACAAGGGTTTTATAGTGTTTTAAAAGAAAGCTATTTTAATATTTGTTTTATTTATTTAAAGATAATAGAAAAACCACTCCTAGATAGAATAGAGTGGTTTTTCTTTGTATAAAAAAATTGTGTAAACAATTTAAATATTATTTTACAGCGTCCTTAAGAGCTTTTGCTGCTCTAAACTTTGGAACTTTTGTTGCAGCAACTTTTACTTGCTCTCCAGTCTTTGGATTGCGAGCCATACGGGCTGCGCGTGCCTTAACTGAAAAGATTCCAATTCCTGCTATAGATACTTCGCCTCCTTTTTTCAAAGTTGCAACGATAGCATCAAACATTGCATTCACAATTTCCTCAGCTTGTACTTTTGTACCGCCTACTTTTTCGTGAACTAATTCTACTAAAGCTTGTTTATTCATTTATTTTAGTTTCTTATTTTTTAGAATAAGAATGCTAGCTAAATAATATTCGACCGTTTGCAAACGATCCCTAATAAATAGGTATAATAATATTATATACCAAGCCAATTTTAAAACAAGGGTTTTGTCAGATTGACAAGATTTTATATATGTATTATTAAATTAATCGATTGATTCATCTTTTGCTTGACCCCAAGCTATTTCGAACAACATTTTCATGAAATCAGCAATAGATTTGTTTGTAATAATTATAGTATGAAGGCTTTTATCCCAAATTGTTAGAGTAACATGATTTTTCCACATTGAAAAATTGATATTTGGGTCAAGAATAGATTTCGATATTATCCTTGTTTCTCTCATTTTTATGCGTGATTCATTTATTTCATCTTCTGCCATTGGAGAATCAGTTATAATGTTACGAGTTGAAATACCTTTCTTTCTTCGGGTTTTTCCGTAACCTTTTAGTCTGTCTCTTGCTACTGTAAATGTTTCTGTGTCACCAGAAATACGTAAAACTTCTCCACCTTTATCTTGGTCTAACGATCTAAAGAAAGCTTCAATAAAGCCATCTTCTCCTTCTAAATATTCTACATCTATTTTTTCAGTCCCACCACGTAAGGCGAAGAATGTTCGCAGTTCTGGTAGAACAGACTCAAGTTTTGACATTTTTTTATTTACTTCAGACTGTTCATATTCTACAAATTTCTTAATTCTTTCAGGCTTTTCGATATATATCATTCGTCGCTTACCCAGCACTGTAGTTCCTAATACATTTGTTTCTATAAGATGTTCTACTGCCAAATGTATAGTTGAACGGGGGAGTTTTACTCCAGAAGCAATATCAGCAATATTAGATAACCCATTTTTAAATAAGTAAAAAACAATCTGTTGTTCCGCTGTATCTAATCCTATGTCCTTCAGAGTATTTTTAATTTCTTGAGGTATTTCAATCATTTAAAGAGTATACCATATACTAAAAAAATGACAAACATTTTTGACAAAAATACATAATATCTATAATAATTAAGCATAATATAAACAAAAACAAATTAAAGTATTAAAATATCTTGTTAAATATATTGACAAATGTTTAACCTCATGCTATCATATTTGTAAGTTAAATAAGAAATGATTGTTCTTTATGAATATATAGTTTGATTTAGGGGTTTGAAAAGTATTTCAATATTGGACTATTTTTCTAACCCCTAAATATTTAAACTATGAAAAAAGTTAGAGAATTTGTGAGAAACCTTATTGATGATAGCCCATGGCTTGTTGCAATCGTAATATTTTGCGTAATCCTGTATCTCCTTAAGATATCTGGGGTCATTGATTGGGATCACCGATTTGTGGAATCTTTTTGGACACAAAAAGTATTCTAGGTAATTATGTTTTGTCCCCATTTGTCACAATAACAAAAGGAGAGCCTAGAGGAAGCAGAGCCTCAAACAAATGAGGAGAAAGTAATTTCTCCTCACTATAGCAGGATTAAGTCTTGCCTGATGAGTCCAAAAGGACGAAATAGTAAATAGTTCTTTAACAATTAAATATTATAGCTTATGTTTAACTTTACAGAAGTAGGAACTGCTTATTTGAAAGAAAGACGTGAGTCTTTAAAAATTGTGATTAGAGGAATGTATGTATCTCGTGCTTCAGAAAATGATCCAATATTTTTGCAAAATCTAACGAACGGTTTATTTATTTTACAAAATGAGTTAACTGACATTGAAAGTGAATTGCTTGAACGGGGAGTGTTAACGATTGAACAATTGTATGATGGCACAGTTGTGATTGTAGAAAAAACGATTAATTAACTAACATTTTAAAAATTCTAGAAATGGCAAAGAGAAAATATTTTCAGTCACACAAAGATTTTATAAAGGCACACATTTCAGAGAAAACTAATTCGAAAATCGCTCTGATATTTTCTAATTATTGTTTTAATTGTAAATCGGGATTTATTCTGTTTGCGAGAATTGCCCGACTTGCTGATATTAATGCACCAGCCGAAGTTTTAAAAAAGGAAATTTACAAAATGGAAGATTTTTTTAAAAACTCTGGATATGCACGCAATGAAGTAGCAAAACTAAAAAGGGTTCTTTTTGGTGAGTATCCTGATATGCAGCAGAAAATTAGAAGAATTAAAATTGAACATAGTTATATAGATGAGAAAAATTTAAAATAAGTCACAAACTCCGGTTGATAGAACCCCACGAAAAGGCGTGGAAAACTGGCATAAAGCTGGTCCGGTATTCTCTTATGCATATATTTTCAGTACCGTATATTTCTACCCGTGGTCGTTCTGAGGAACTCACGGAAGAGGTTCTGATAGTTCAAGTTAAATCTACTGACAACCCTAAGGAATTCTTCTTGGAAATCAAGAAACTTATGTCTTGTCAGTGTGATGATATTTGCACTTCTCAGTATCTAAAAATATGCTTGTGTCCTATCTATACAGTTAGAGATATGAGTGAAAGGGTTACAGATATTTACTATCGTAAATTTAGTGATAGATTTATGAAAGAGGTAAGTATTCTGAGAGATCCTGAAAGTTTAGGATTAAAGAATCTTCAATTCGTAGAAGATTTTGATAATTCTGACTTGAATCCTATTTTTGAAGGCTATTAAAACCTTTAAAAATCTATATACGCAAAAGAAAATATGCGGTATAAATATTTTCAAGGTAAAAGGACGAGCCTAATAAATCGTCCTCATTATTTAGCGCATAAGTATTAATAGTATTTGTGTTCCAATTGTGAAATATAAATAATAAAAATACCTATAATCATTTGATTATAGGTATTTTTATTATTTATATATTTTATCTTGCGTATTCGATAATTCTATTTTCTCTGATAACGGTGACTCTGATTTCACCAGGGTAGGTGAGCTCTTGTTCTATTTTTTTAGCTATATCACGAGCCATTTCTTTAGCTGCTACATCTCCAACCTTTTCTGGAGTTACGAATATACGTATTTCACGTCCTGCAGATAAAGCATATGACTTTTCTACTCCTTCGAAACTTGTTGCTAAGGCTTCTAGTTCTTGTAGGCGCTTGATGTAGTTTTCTACACTATCTCGTCTTGCTCCTGGACGACCTCCTGATATATGGTCGGCTGTCTGGACTATTACTGACTCTATAGATTCATGGGGAGTATCATCGTGATGACTTTTCATCGCTATGATAATTCGAGGGTCAGCTTTAAACTTTTGAAGAATTCTAATTCCTATATCAATATGAGTACCTTGAACCTCATGATCTAGGGCTTTCCCTATATCGTGAACTAATGCACCAGCTTTTGCTACTTGAACATCAGCTCCCAACTCTTCAGCAAGCATTCCTGCTATATGGGCCATTTCTATGGAATGCTGCAAGACATTTTGTCCATATGAAGTGCGGAAATATAAACGACCAACAATAGCAGTAATACGAGGGTCTAAGTTGAATATTCCACACTCGTAAACAGCCTGATCTCCTTTATCTTTGATTATTTTATTGATATCTTCTTGTGCTTTAGCTACCACTTCTTCTATTTTGGCTGGTTGTATTCTTCCATCTAGGATAAGATTCTCAAGTGCTAATCGTGCCACCTGACGACGAACTGGATCAAATGATGATATAACAATAGCTCCGGGTGTTTCATCAATTATAAGTTCTACTCCAGAAGCCTTTTCGAAAGCACGTATGTTTCTTCCTTCTTTACCAATTATTTTACCCTTAATATCATCGTTGGGGATGTTGACTGATGTTGTCATCATTTCACTAGCGGTAGAAGAGGCGAGACGGTTGATACTTGCTGCTAATATATCTTTTGCTCGGCGATCTAGCTTTTCTGCATTAGATGTCTCCATCTTTTGCATTCTAACTAGTAAATCTTCTTCATACTTTTCCTCTATATCTCTAAATAGAATTTCTTTAGCATCTTCAGTAGACAGCTTAGCTACTTTTTCTAATTCTTTTTCCTTTTCTGCCTCCATTCCATCAACACGTTCTTTTATTTTTTTAACTTCTTCTACTTTTGATTTTATCTTCTCAACCTCCTTGTCTATTTCAGTTTGGCGAGCATCTAGGAGCTCATCTTTCTTAATTAGACGATTCTCTGTATGCTTCCACTCTTCTTCTTTGACCTTTGTTTCCTTGTTGACCTCGGCTAGATGAGCCTCTCCCTTCTTCTTGGCTTCATCTATCACTTTCTGGGCATCTTCTTTTGCGGCTAGCATTATCTTTTTGATCTCAAGTTCCATAGAACCTTTCTGACCAAGTGAGACAATGAGACGCAAATAATACCCAACACCAGCTCCTGCTGCCAGGGCTAATATGGATATGATTATTATTGTTATCATGGCGACTTTTTGTCGCTCTTCCAACACAGTATAAAACCCTTATTTTATTGGGTATTAAAGGCGAACAAGTATGATTGATTTAGAACAAAATCATTTTGGAAAGCATGGTTCATAAATAAGATAGATGTCGTGACTGCATTAAAAAAGCGAACATTTAAATAAAAAACTTTTAAAATTTCGATATAAATATAATACTCCAAAATCACGATTTTGTCTAGATTTGAAAGATTTTTAAAATACAATACAAAATAGCCCCGCGACATATGTCGCGGGGCTATTTTGTATTGTTGGTTTAATTTTTACTTTTCGATTTTCTGCTTACTTATGATGTCATCGATAATGCCATACTTTTTGGCTTCATCGGAAGTCATCCAGTAGTCACGATCAGAATCTTTCTCTACTTGGTCCATTTTTTTATTTGTATTAGTGGCAAGAATTTTGTTTAAAGTATCTTTGGTACGAAGTATATGCTTGGCATTAATAGCGATATCAGAGGCTTGGCCTTCAGTGCCACCCATGACTTGGTGGATCATAACTTCGGAATTGGGAAGCGAGAATCTCTTTCCTTTTTTACCAGATGAAAGTATGAGGGCACCCATAGATGCTGCGATACCGACACAAATAGTCGAAACATCAGCTTTAATAAAGTTCATCGTGTCGATGATAGCGAGTCCAGCTGTAACTGAGCCTCCAGGGGAATTAATATATAGACTGATATCTTTTTTCGGATCTGTGTGGTCAAGATAAAGAAGTTGAGCAATGATAAGGTTGGCTGTATGGTCGTCTATCGGACCGCCAAGGAAGATAATACGCTCATTTAAAAGGCGAGAATATATATCATAGGCTCTTTCCCCAAATTGTGATTTTTCTATAACTGTTGGTATTAACATAAAATTATTATTTAATTAAACTAATAAATATTTTTTTCAAACTAATTTATAAGTTGATTATAGCATATTATCATTTTGTGCCATTATTTAGGTCTTTAGTAAAGAATTATAAAAAGGAGTATAATAGCTTTAATTATTTTGAACATTAAATGAAAAGGAAGGAGAATCTTATGAAAGTTTTGTATGGAGGAAAAGTATGGGAATGGAGATTTGGCTCAGAAAGATTAAAAGAGTCTTTTAAACTAATTAATCCAAAAGAGAAGGTTTATCTAAATGGTAATGGTTCAGGTATTTGTATGATGGCACCGATAGTAGAATTGAATATATTATTTGAATCAAGAAAAGAAAGGATGAAAAAATGAATAAAGTGTTTACTATGGTTGGTATGGTTTTAGGAAAATTGAAAAAGGTAGAAAATTTAGATTTGAAAGTGCCTAATGAATGGAGTGTATTAAAAGATGTTAGTTTATTTAATATAAATAACATTTTTAGGATACATGAAATTAAAAGCTCATCAAATTATATTTTATTTTCTGAACTTTTAAAACAAATTTCCGGTTTTGATTCATTGGGTGTAAAAAATCTAAATTATTTTTATTCTAATCAATCATTAATACCAGAATCCTATAAAGACAGAACGATTTTATTTATTGGGACTATTTATATAGATGAACAGAACCGTCTATGGACACCAAAGTTATATTATCTGCCTTTTCAGGAAATTTGGAGAACTGGATTATTCTGTCTTTCAGTAGATAGAATAAGCTGCAACTGTAATGTTGTCTTAATATCTGACAATATCCTAAATAATTAAATTGCCTTACAAATTATTCATTTGTAAGGCAATTTTTTTCTTTATTTTATTTTTGAGCTTCTAGGAAAGTAAATACTTTTTCATTTTCCATCATTTGTTCCACATAGGCACGAGCTCTAGTAGGGTCAGCATCCTTATACATAGTAGTAATCTGATTAACATCTCTTTCTATTTCTTCTTCTGTTGGTTTCAAGTTTTCTTTCTCAGAAATAGAATGGATAATCATTTGAAACTTTGCACGTTTTTCTGCATCTACTCTCCACTCATCTCTTAAATCTACTTCTGTTTTGTTAATTTGTTTTAAGTAATCTTCAAATTTAAATCCTATATTTGTAATATCTGCTTGTAACTTATACATCATCTTATCTGTTTCACTCTGAATCAGTATTTCAGGTATTTCTCCTTCTGTGTGTTTCACAAGCTCTTCTACTATAACTAATCGTACTTTATCTTTTTGTTCTGTAGTTTTTTCTACTTTCAAATTTGATTTGATTTTCTCTTTAAGTTCATCCGCTGTTTTAAAATCACCAAATGATTTAGCAAATTCGTCGTCAAATAAAGGATATTCACTCTCTGGTATTTCTGGGTGTGCTGCTGCATGCTCTTCCTCTGTCATATTTTCATGTCCTTCATGGTTACTACCTTTAGCTTGTTCAGCCCTCATCTTACGAAGATCTTTTATGACTTTTTCTATATCTGCTTCTTCTACAACTATTTCTTTATTATTTTCTTCTTTTATATTTTCTTCCCCCGCTATACTTTTATAGTCAGGAAGTTTCATTTCGGGAAGAACAGCGGTAGTAATTTTAAATTCTAGATCAGAACCTTTGGCTATTTTGGTTATAGCAATTTGAGGACGACCTATTGCATCTATTTTATTATCTTCTAATATTTTTATATAATTAACAGATAAAGCCGCTTCAGCCATTTCTTCTAATAGTTCCATTTCTGAAACATTTTCTTTGATTACAGTTGCTGGTGCTTTACCCTTACGAAATCCTGGTAATTCCATTCTTTCTCCTATTCTTTCAATGGCCTTATCTTCAAATTTTTCAAATTCCGTAACTTCTAAAATACCCACTATTTCCACTTCACTTTTTTCTAGTTTATTGATTGTTATTTTCATAGTAAGCCTAGTTTATATGGCAAAGTCATTTTTGTCAAAAACAGCCCCGTCAACAAAGTTGAC
>CAIYVW010000033.1 GCA_903929735.1 uncultured bacterium | reverse complement strand
CTCCTAATAATGTAAAGTATGATGGTTCATCAACTGCTCCTACAAATGCAGGTACATACGCAATCTCTGCAGACTTTGTTCCTACAGATACATCTGATTACAATAGTTTAACGGGTATAAGTGCTGGGAATTTTGTGGTAACACAACTACCTATAACAGTAACTGCTATTACTAATACAAAAGAATATGATGGTAATATTAATGCTTTAGGAATTCCAACTATTACATCTGGAATTTTAGCTGAAGGGGACATTAGTCATTTCATTGAGAAATATGACAATAAAAATGTAGGAGAAGAAAAGATTTTAACACCAGAAGGTACAATAATTAATAGTGATGAAATCGATGTAACAAATAACTATAATATAAATTTCATTTCAGACGAATCAGGTATAATAAAAGATACAACAAATCCTATAATAACAATGATAGGTAATAACTTAATTAGTATAGTACAAGGAAGTTCTTACAGTGATGCTGGAGCTACAGCCCTTGATAATGCAGATGGAGATATCACAAATAAAATAGTGACTGTAAATGATGTAAATACATCTATAGTAGGAACTTATACTGTTACTTATAATGTTGTAGACAATGCAGGTAATCATTCTACAGAAATAAAAAGAACAGTGAATGTCACTCCTTGGATTATAAATCACAGTGGAAGTGGTGGTTTTATTAGGACTTCATCTTCTACTGTCGGACAAGTTCTAGGTGCTTCTAAATTCATATTTACAAAAACTACAAAAAAAGGATCTAGAGGAAATGAAGTTGTAGAACTTCAAAAATTTCTAAATAATCAAAAATATAATTTAGGAAATCCTAATGGATACTTTGGTGATAAAACAAAAGCTGCAGTTATAAAGTTCCAGATTGCCAATAAATTAAAAGGTGATGGAATAGTAGGAGCTACAACACGTGCTATTTTAAATAAATAATTTATTTAAATAATAAAAACTCAGCTTTACAGCTGAGTTTTTATTTGGCATAATATAAGTATGTTATCTTGGCTTAAAAGACATTTTATACCACACGAGGGTAATGAACATCGTCCTTATATATTAAGAGGGACAAATGTACATAGAATCATAACTGCAATAATCTTTTTAGAATTAATTCTTTTTCTACTACCTGTATTAAACCATGTAAACAGGTTTGGAAATATGGCATCTGTTCTCCCTTCAGTATTAGCTGATCTTACAAATAGTGAGCGTCATTCAGATAATTTGAAGCCCTTAGTCATCAATCCTGTCTTAAATAAAGCAGCTGAAATGAAGGCTCGAGATATGGCTACAAAAGGATACTTTGCACACACAAGTCCAGAAGGGAAGACTCCTTGGTATTGGCTATCACAAGTAGGCTACAATTATCAATATGCTGGAGAAAATTTAGCTATTAATTTTACTGACTCTAAAGATGTTACTGCTGCATGGATGAAAAGTCCTACACATAAAGCAAACATCATTAAAGAAAATTACACAGAGATAGGGACAGGAATAGCTTCAGGTATGTATGAGGGAAAGGAAGCTATATATGTAGCTCAAGTTTATGCGAATCCTCTTATTATCAGACCTGAGTCTAAAAATTTAGCAACAGTTACTCCTACTATCATAAAAGAACCTAAAAAAGATTTAGCAATAAAAGAAGCAACAGGAACTCATTCTTCTAATACCAAAGCAACACCTGATAATATAGTTGCACAAACAGAAGAACCTACTAATGTTTTAGGAGCAGAAACAAAAAAGATAGATCCTAAAATAATAATTTCTGAAGATACAAATATTAAACCCTTACCTAAGCCTACTATTATCCAGAAACTGGCAGCATCTCCAAGGCATACAGCAAATACTATCTTGTATATAATTTTTGGAATTATGGCAATATCTCTTACATTAAATATTTTTATTAAAATTAAACATCACCATACTGATCTTATAACTAATGGTCTTATAACTCTAGCCATAATAGGAGCTGTTTTACTAGGTAACTATTACCTAAGTAAAAGTACTACAGTAGTCGTACAGAGTTTAGACTATTCAAATGAATCTAAATAGGTATTGACAGATATAGAAATATTTGGTTTAATATAACAAATTCATTTTTAAAAAAAATAAATATTTGTTATGAAAAAATTAGATTTAATTTATGATTTCGTTATTAAGGAGATAGCTTCTTTTGACGATGTGGCTAAATTAGCCAAAGACAAATGGGATAATGAGATAGGAAGTATGAAACCTTCATTCTTTCCTCAAGTAGGAGATGTGATGGAAGTATATAAAGCTCCAAAGAATGGACATACGCCCAACACTCACGACTGCATTAAACTTCTCAGTAAAAGAGGTTTATTTCTACCTAATGTTCAAGGATTAATAATCCTTGAATCAATTGATTTACTACATGAGTTTTTACAAAATGAGATTTGGGTAATGGGTATTGACTATACTCACCATCTAAATTTCAGAAAAGCTTTCGGCCACTTAGTTCCTTATTTAAAAAAGAATGAAGGTGGTGATTACATTTACGGATGGTTTCCTTATGGATCAAGACTTGATCAAGATGAAATGATCTTTGGTTTCCGTCGTAATGAATAATTTCTTAACAAATAAAAATTACTAAAGAGGACATATGTCCTCTTTTTTAAATTTTAAACAAAAAATATTTTAAATTATTTTTCAAAAATGATATAATATATTTATTATTAATAAATAATAAAATTTATAT
>CAIYVW010000032.1 GCA_903929735.1 uncultured bacterium | reverse complement strand
AGTTGTTTGGCTCCACTTTTTTGAAAAGTGGAGTTGAGAATAATGTATATTATTGAAAAGGATATAAATATAATAATATAAATATAAATATATGTTATCTGAAAATGAAAACACCGCTAATAATGTTTCAGTAGAAGAATATGTGTATGATTCTTCTACCTATGAAATTAATACATGGGACGATTTAGAAATATCTTCTGATTTATTGCGTGGAATTTATGCATATGGATTTGAAATTGTGAGTCCCATCCAAAAAAAAGCCATTAAACCTATGATCTTAAAAAAAGATGTTATTGCGCAAGCACAATCAGGCACTGGTAAAACAGCCACTTTTACCATTGGCGCTCTTTCAAATATTGTACTTGCTGATAATAACGTACAAGTATTAGTATTATCTCCTACAAGAGAACTCAGTAAACAAACTGCTAATGTATTTAAAGGAATAGGGTGTATGATGGAAGGTCTTAAAATACAAATTCTAGTTGGAGGAAATTCCATAGATGAAGACATAGTTAGTCTTAAAAATAATATCCCACACGTTATCACAGGATGTCCTGGAAGAGTATATGATATGATTAGAAGAAACTCTTTCGATTATAATAAAATTAAACTTGTTATCTTAGATGAAGCAGATGAAATGTTTTCAATCGGATTTAAAGAACAAGTGTATAATATTTTCCAATATTTAAACAAAGAAATTCAGGTAGCTTTATTTAGTGCTACTCTTCCTCCATACATTAATAATATTACAAATAAACTTATGAGAGATCCTGTTAAAATATATGTTAAGGCAGACCAACTTACTCTCGAAGGTATCGCACAATATTATGTAGCAGTTGATGATGATAGACAAAAATATGCAACTATGAAAGATCTATATTCTTTTATTTCTATGTCACAGTGTATTATTTATGCTAATAGTCTAAAAAGAGTATCGGATCTATTTGACGCAATGGTTGAAGATGGATTCCCTGTTTGCAGAATACATAGTGGAATGGAAAAAGAAGAGAGAGAAAATGCTTTTGCTGACTTTAGAACAGGTAAATATAGAGTCTTAATTTCTTCAAACGTTACTGCAAGAGGAATCGATATTCAGCAAGTTAGTGTTGTTATTAACTTTGATATACCCAAAGACGTTCATACTTATCTTCATAGAATTGGAAGAAGTGGAAGATGGGGTAGAAAGGGTTTAGGAATTAATTTTGTCTCAAGAAGAGACATCTCGAAACTAAAAGAAATTGAACAATATTATGCTTGTGAGATTTCCGAACTACCTTCTAATATTGAAAAATTAATCAGATTTTAATTCAACTCCACTTTATCCACTTTTCAAAAAAGTGGAGCCAAACAACTTCGTTCTTTTTGCAGTTGCAGGGGGTCGTGACCCCCTCAGTTCCTACGGTACCCCCGAGCTTCGCTCTTTTTGCAGTTGCTAAATTCAAATACTTATTCTTGGGTTTCTCTCCGTGAATCTAATCCAAGACACTATTTCTTCCAAGAAATATATTTATAAAATATTATTCTTGACAATTTTATACTCTTCAAAAGAATTCACGGAGAGAAGATATACGAATAAGTATTTGAATTTAGCAACTGCAAAAAGAGCGAAGCTCGGGGGTAAGGGGGTCACGACCCCCTGCAATTGCAAAAAGAACGAAGTT
>CAIYVW010000031.1 GCA_903929735.1 uncultured bacterium | reverse complement strand
GTTCCAGCAGGTGGTCAATCTTACACAATACAAGCTCCGTCTTATACTTTTGCTTCTACTGGAACTTACTATGTTCGAGCTTGTGCAGACAGTACAAGTCTTGTTACTGAAACAAACGAGAGTGATAACTGTAGTTCTTGGACTTCTTTATCTTCTGTACCTGCAGGTTCTACTGCTCCAACGGTTACAACAGCTGCAGTTACAAGCATAGGTTCTACTTCTGCTGTTAGTGGAGGAACAATATCTTCAGACGGAGGAGCAGCAATAAGTGTAAGTGGTATTGTTTGGTCAACTTCTTCTAATCCAACTACTTCTTCTTATATAGGCAAAACTACAGATGGTTTTGCATCTGGTGGACCATGGACTGACAGTATGACAGGTCTAAGTGCTGGTGTTACATATCACGTTCGGGCTTATGCAACAAACCCACTTGGAACTTCATATGGATCAGATTTATCGTTTACCACTATATCTGCAATAAGTTGTAATGGAACCCCTTGGGGAACAATGACAAGTGGAACTTCAAATACAGCATATTTATCTTCTTCTCCTGCAGGATCTTGTAGTTCAGAAACAAGAACATGTACTAATGGAACTTTGTCAGGAAGTTATACCGCTACATCTTGTACAGCAGGATGTACTGGTACTCCATGGGGAAGCGTTATAAATGGATATTCTAATACAGCATACTCTACATCATCTGTGACATATCCTTCTTCTTGTACTTATCAAACTAGAACTTGTTCAGCAGGTTCTATGTCTGGAACATATACAAATACTTCCTGTAGTGTAACAGCTGTATCTCCTACCGTCACAACAGTAACTCCATCAAGTGTAAGTTATACTTCTGCTCTAAGTGGAGGAACAATATCTTCAGACGGAGGAGCAGCAATAAGTGTAAGTGGTATAGTATGGGGAACAACATCAAATCCTACAACAGCTCTTGCTACAAAAACAACAGATGGTTGGGCCTCAGGTGGACCATGGTCTGACAGCATTACAGGTCTTAATCCAAATACTTTATATTACGTTCGAGCCTATGCGACTAACAGTGTAGGAACATCATATGGTTCTAATTTATCTTTTACTACAGTAGCTCTTACTACTCCAACCGTCACAACTACAACACCAGTTACAAGTATTACACCAACTACAGCTTCAGGAGGAGGTACTATAGTCACAGATGGAGGAGCAGTAATAAGTGTAAGTGGTATAGTATGGGGAACAACATCAAATCCTACAACTGCTACTAATATAGGTAAGACAACAGATGGTTTTGCATCAGGTGGACCATGGACAGATAGTATGACATCACTTTCTCCAAATAATACATACCATGTCCGTGCATACGCAACTAACTCCAAAGGTACAACTTATGGTTCTGATGTTTCATTTACGACAACTATGGTTCCAACAGTTACACTTCCAACTTCAGCTTCTATTTCTACTACAACTGCTACATTAGGAGCTACAGTTTCATCACTTGGTAGTCCAGCTTCAATTTCAGCTAAAGGTGTTTGTTATGACATAGCTGGAAGTCCAAGATTAGGAACAGATACATGTACAACTATTACAACAGGACTTACAACTGGAATATTTACTTCTGCTATCTCAGGACTTACTCCTGGAACAACATATTACTATGCAGGTTATGCAACAAATGCCGCTGGTACTGGTTATTCAGTAGATGGAACATTTACGACGACAGGAGCAGACCTAACAGCATCAGTTACTACTCCTGTTATGGCTAATTTAAATGTTGCACAGACATTTAGTTCTACTATTTCAAATACAGGCCCTGCTTCTACTGGATCTTCATTTACTAACTTATTCCAGACCTCTCCTGTGTCTAATGGTGCAAGTGGAGTAGTAGATTACCCAGTTGCTGGTATGGCAGCTATTGGAGCTGGTGGAAATTCAGTTGCTTCTAAGTCTATTACATTTTCTTCAGCAGGTACTATTTATATGAGAGCTTGTGCTGATAAAAGTTCAGCTGCAAACACTGGAACTATCACAGAAATAAATGAAAATAATAATTGTAGTGCGTGGATAGCTGTAACTGTAAATAATCCTCCTGTTGCTCCTGTTATTACCGGTAATTCTACTTTCTATACGAATGTCCTTCAGACATTTAATGCAACTTCTACTGACCCTGAAGGAGATACAGTTCGTTATGGTTTTGACTGGAACAATGATGGGGTGGCCGATAATTGGGTGCCATTAAATCCACCTTATTCTGCTTCAGGAACAACTATGACATCAGGAACAAATTCATGGCCAACAGCAGGGTCATACTCTGTAAAAGCATTGGCTCAAGATTTTAATGGAGCAAATTCTTCTTGGTCAACATTCCCAATAACAGTTAAAGTGTTACCACCTGCTGCATCTTCTACTATAACTGTAAGTCCTTCTACTACATATTTGAATTATGGACAAAGTGTTACATTGTCATGGAGTTCAACAAATGCAAATTATTGTACTTTGAAATCCAACTTCGATACTTCAACAGATCTGATATTAACGAATGGTTTAACTCCTACAACAAACAATAGTCTGACTATTAAAAATATGAATAAGACTACTATATATAGTTTGTATTGTTCTGGTGATGGTGGAGATAGTACTCAAACTGCAACAGTTAAAGTTGGTAAGATAAGTCCAACTATAAGAGCAATTTAAGAAATAAAATACAGCCCTCTACAGAGGGCTGTATTTTATTTGTAGTTTTATTAAAATATTGACATTATTTTTATATTTGATAGTATGAAGGTCAATCGCAATTTTTGCGCTAATTCCACTTTAGTGGGATGAATTTATTATTAATTTATGTTGGTAATTATAATAGAGTAAGGTATTCTCGTATACTTTGTTACGTTTATCAACCAATAAAACATATGGCAGAAGAATTTAACAGAGACAAGCCTCACGTTAACGTAGGTACTATTGGTCACGTCGATCATGGGAAAACTACACTAACTGCGGCTATTTTGCAGGTATTATCAAGACAAGGAGGTGAATATGGTGCTAAAATTAAAGGCGTTGATCAAATTGACTCAGCTCCAGAAGAAAAAGCTCGTGGTATCACGATTGCTCTTTCTCATAATGAATATTGGACACCAACACGTCACTATGCTCACATTGATGCTCCAGGTCACGCTGACTATATTAAGAACATGATTACAGGTGCCGCTCAAATGGATGGTGCAGTTATCGTAGTTGCTGCAACTGACGGTGTTATGCCACAGACACGTGAACACATACTTCTAGCAAAACAAGTTAACGTTCCTAAAATTGTTGTATTTCTAAATAAATGCGACATGGTTGATGATCCTGATATGCTTGATCTAGTTGAAGAAGAGGTTCGTGAACTTCTTACAAAACAAGGTTTTGATGGTGCTAACGCTCCAGTTATTCGTGGATCAGCTCTTAAAGCTCTTGAGTCAGCAGATAATACTAATGATTGGGCAAAGAAGATATTAGACTTAGTTACTGCTTTGGATACATACATCCCAGTTCCAGAACGTGATATTACAAAACCATTCCTTATGCCTATTGAAGATATATTCTCAATTGAAGGACGTGGAACTGTTGTTACAGGTAAAATTGAACGTGGAATTATCAAAGTTGGTGAAGATGTTGAAATTGTTGGTATTAAAGATACAGCAAAGACAACTGTTACTGGTATTGAAATGTTTAATAAAAACTTAAAAGAAGGTATGGCTGGAGACAATGCCGGAATTCTTATTCGTGGTATCAAAAAAGAAGATGTTACTCGTGGACAAGTTCTAGTTAAGCCAGGAACAGTTACTCCTCACTCAGAATTTGAATGTGAAATTTACGTATTAAAGAAAGAAGAAGGAGGTCGTCACACACCATTCTTCACAGGTTATAAGCCTCAATTCTATATCCGTACAACAGACGTAACAGGAGAATCAACATTACCAGCAGGAGTAGAAATGGTTATGCCAGGAGATACAGTAAAACTTACTGTTAAACTAGTAACTCCAGTCGCTCTAGAAGAAGCTATGCACTTTGCCATCCGTGAAGGAGGTAAAACAGTTGGTGCAGGAGTCGTAACAAAGATCATCAAATAAATCATTAGCACGTTCTTTTAATTACAAACGTATGACAACAAAGACTAACCCACCAATAGGTGGAATAAAAGCAAAAAAAGGAAAAGAAGACGCAGTTGTTCAACTACGTATTCGAGTAAGAGCTTACGAGAATAAAATTCTTGATACATCTGTCAAGCAGATTATTGATACTGCTCTACGCTATGATGCAAAAATAGTTGGACCAATTCCACTTCCTACCGAAATCAAAAAATATACAGTAAACAGAGCTTCGTTTGTGTTTAAGAATGCTCGTGAACAGTTTGAAATCAGAATCCATAAACGTGTTATCGATATATTAAACCCTAATTCTAAAACTATCGAAGCACTCACAAATCTATCATTACCTTCTGGTGTTGATATAGATGTGAAAATGATGTAATAGATCTTAATTTTATGAAATTTATCCTTGGTAAAAAACAGCATATGATGCAGTGCTTTCTAGATGATGGCAAAGTGGTTCCTACTACAGTTATTTCAGCTGGACCACTCGTTGTTACTCAAATGAAAAGTCCTGATAGCGATGGTTATACTGCAGTGCAGGTAGCTTTCGAAGAACAGAAAGAAAGTCGCGCAACAAAGGCGCATCTTGGACATGTCAAAACAGGTGCTTATAAACATCTTAAAGAATTCCGAGATATAGAAGAAATGACTATTGGAGATAGAATAACAGTTGATGCTTTCAAAAAGGGAGATATTGTTACTGTTTCTGGTATTTCAAAAGGAAAAGGGTTTCAAGGTGTTGTTAAACGCCATGGCTTTCACGGAGGACCAAGAAGTCACGGACAGAAGCATTCTGAACGTGAACACGGTTCTATAGGTGGAGGTCTAAGAAACAAAGTTCCAAAGGGAATGCGTATGGCTGGCCGTATGGGCAGTGATCGCATAACTGTAAGAAATTTAGAAATTGTTGGTGTTGATGTCGCAAATAACCAATTACTTATTAAGGGCGCGATTCCTGGCCGACGCGGAACGCTCGTAGAAATAATCGGATAATATGGAAACACAAATATACAATCAAAAAGGTAAGTCAGTTGGTAAATTTGAACTTCCAGAATCAATATTCGGTTTACCTTGGAATGGTGACTTAGTTCACCAAGTAGCAACAGCTATGCAAGCAAATGCTCGTACTCCAGTTGCTCACACTAAAGATAGATCAGATGTTCGAGGAGGAGGAAGAAAACCTTGGAAACAAAAAGGTACAGGACGAGCTCGTCATGGATCATCACGTTCTCCTATTTGGGTAGGTGGTGGTGTTACTCATGGACCTCGTAATGAAAAGAATTACGACCAGAAAATAAACAAAAAAATGAAAGCAAAGGCTCTTTATACAGTACTTTCAGAAAAGCTTAGAAAAGGTCAGTTAATATTCCTTGAGGAATTAAATCTTAAGGCTATTAAGACTAAAGATGCAGTTGCTGTTATGAATGATTTGAGTTCTGTTAAAGGTTTTGAAAAGATAGTAGGAGGAAAAAGACCAAATACTTTCATTTCAGTTCCTGCAAAAGGAGATGTTATCAAGAAGAGTTTTGCTAACATTAAAACAGTCGAAGTCGATGAAGTTCGTAATCTCAACGTTGTTGATTTGCTTACTTACCGATATATTATTATCTCACAACCAACAGAAAGTATTGCTTTCTTGGGTGGTAAAATAGAAAAGAAATAATATGGCAACAACAAAAATAAAAAAGAATACAAAAGAAGTTGTAGAAACTTCTAAAACAGCAAAGACACATCCTTTAATAAAAGGACCACGTATTACAGAAAAGGCAGCTATTGGTGCAGAAAAGGGTATTTATACTTTTAATGTAGGGGTAGATGCAAATAAAAGTGAATTGAAGAAGGCTATTAAGATGATTTACGGAGTAACTCCTTTAAAAATTTCAATAGTTCAAATTAAAGAAAAAGTAGTTCTTCGTCGCGGAATTGTTGGATCAAAAAAAGGAGGTAAAAAAGCGGTCGTATATTTGAAAAAGGGTGATAAAATAACATTCGTATAATATGAAAACATATAGACCTACAACACCATCAAAACGTCATCAGACTACAGTTACTTATAGAAAAGTTTTGACTAAAAGTGAACCTTTGAAAGCTTTAACACATGGCTTCAAAAGATCTGTTGGACGAAATAATCAAGGACGTATCACTGTTCGTCATAAAGGAGGAGGACATAAGCGTCTTTATCGAGAAATCGACTTTATGTATAACAAGCATGATATACCTGCAAAAATAACTTCTATTGAATATGATCCAAACCGTAATGCTTTCATCGGACTTGCAGTATATGCGGATGGAGAAAAGCGTTATGTAGTTGTACCTAAATCAATTAAAGTTGGAGATAAATTTACAGTTTCAGAGAAAGCTCCTTTGACAGCAGGAAATAGACTTCCACTTAAAGTTATACCAGTTGGTACTTTTGTTTACTGTGTTGAAATTAAACCAGGCAATGGAGGAAAGCTAGCTCGTTCTGCAGGAACATTCGGACAAGTAGTTGCTAATGATAATGGTTATACTAATATCAAGATGCCTTCTACTGAAGTTCGTAAAGTTTCAGAAAATGCATGGGCCTCTATTGGAGAAGTTTCAAATAGTGAATATATTCTTCAAAATATAGGTAAAGCTGGACGAAGTCGTTGGCTTGGAATCCGTCCTACAGTTCGTGGTACAGCCATGAACCCAGTAGACCATCCACACGGTGGAGGTGAAGGACGCCAAGGAAGAGGACTACGTCGTGCTAAGACTATGTGGGGTAAGCCATCAGGTAAGGGCCAGAAGACTCGTACACCAAAGAAATACTCAAACATGTGGATTGTATCCAGACGTAGAGTAGGAAAGGCTAAGAGCGGTAAGTAGTTTAAATAAATAAAAATCTCTATCAACAAAAAATACCCGAAAGGGTATTTTTTGTTGACGTTCTATTTTCCCAAAGCCTTGCTTTGGGAAAATATTTGGAATAATATATATTATATGTCTATAAGAAAAGTTCCTCTTGTAGAAGGTGAATATTATCATATCTATAATAGAGGTAATAATAAACAATTAATTTTTATTGATGATGAAGATAGAGATAGATTTGTTAAACTTTTATATCTTTGTAATTCAAATAAAAGAGTTAATTTTAGAGAAGATATTATTCAATCCAAAATAAATGCTTGGGATTTTGAAAGAGGAGATAGACTGGTTTCTATCGGAGCATGGGTTTTGATGCCCAATCATTTTCATTTATATCTAATATCTTTACCAAAATCCCCAAAGCAAGGCTTTGGTAAAAATAATATAACAGAGTTTATGAGTAAGCTGTGTACAGCATATTCAAAATATTTTAATAAAAAACACAGTAGAACTGGTTCTTTGTTTGAAGGAAAGTTTAAATCTGTTCATGTCGAGGATGAAGTTCAAGCAAAGTATTTATTTTCATATATACATTTAAATCCAGTTAAATTAATTCAATCTAATTGGAAAGAAATAGGAATAAGGGATAAAATAGAGGCAATAAGTTTCATTAATACTTACAAATGGAGTAGCTTAAATGATTATCTTTTAATTAAAAGATCAGAGAATTTAATTCTAAATAAGGAGATGTTTCCAGATTATTTTAAAGACCCTTTAATTTTTAAAAAAGAAATTTTTGAGTGGTTAAATAAATAATGAGTTCCCCAAAGCAAGGCTTTGGGGAACTTGTGGTTTAATAAATATATTATGTTTAAACTTATCTATACAGGGGAAAAATCTAAGATAGATGAAAAAGAAATTAATAAAATTTTTCTTTATTTAAAGAATTCGTTTAATATCGATATTCCTACTTTGTATATTCATATTTTTGATACAAGACAAGAATTTAATAAGGAGATTAAAAGAGATACTCCAGAATGGTTAGTAGCTAATGCCTCAAACAATAATCTTATAAATATATTAAGTCCTTTTGCTTTTGAAAAAGAAAGTAGTCATAAAAAGAAGGAATTTATTCAAGTTTTAACGCATGAGATATCTCATTTGTTTATACATGAGTTATCAATGGGGAATGCTGTTCCTAAATGGTTAAACGAAGGATTAGCTTCATATTTTGCTGGTCAACATAAAGATAAAAAAGAAGTTATATATATTGAAGAAGATTTTTGTAAGAAACTAGGAACTCCAAGAGGGTGGAATGATAATGTTAATTATGATGCTTATACAATAGCTTCTCGTTTTGTATCATTTTTAATTAAAGAATATTCTTTTAATAAAATAAGAGAATTGATCACTTTATTAAATAAAAACTATAATTATTCTAACTTTAAAGATATTTTCTTTGAAGTGTATAAAAAAGACCTAAGCGAAATGGAAATGTTATTTATTAAGGATATTAATAAATAATTTAAAATCTCTATCAAAAAAAATACCCGAAAGGGTATTTTTTGTTGTATAATAGACAAATGGAAAAAATATCTGAAAAAAAGAGGTTTTCTATTGTAGCCCGTGCTGAAAGTTTTACTCATGCTTTCCGTGGTATTTGTGTTTTAGTAAAAAGTACTCATAATTTTTGGGTTCATATTTTCTTTTCAATAATTGTGATTATATTAGGATATATACTGAAAATATCACCAATTGAATGGGTTTTGATTACATTATCAATTGGATTTGTTATGGTATCTGAGGCTTTTAATACAGCTATTGAAATAGACATAGACCTTACAAGTCCTAATTATCATCCGTATGCAAGAGATACTAAAGATGTAGCTGCTGGTGCTGTTCTTATTTCAGCTATTATTTCTATTATAGTTGGCTTAATTATATTTTTACCTAAGATAATGATTTTAATTTAAAGTTTTACTAATTATATTTGGAGTATATAATTAGTAACAGTTGACATTATTTTTAAATTTGCTAGTATGAACCAACGAGCTCAATAGAGCTTATTTATATTGTATATGACAAGATCACTTAAAAAAGGACCATATGTAGATGAAAGGCTTTTAAAAAAGATTGCCGGAAAGAAACCTCTAGAAACAGGTGTTATTAAGACTTGGTCACGTGCATGCGTGATTTCACCAGAAATGGTAGGATTCGTGTTTGGAGTTCATAATGGAAAGGTTCACGTAGAAGTGCTTGTAAGTGAAGATATGGTAGGTCACAGACTTGGAGAATTCTCACTAACACGTAAGTTCGTCAGACATGGAGGTAAAATGCAGAAAGAATTAGAAGCGAAGAAGAAAGAAGCAGAGATTACAGCAGCAAAGTCAGCCAAGGCCACAACAGATACTAAAAAGAAATAATTAATTTATTATGAAAGCATTTTTAAAAAATTATAGACAGTCTCCCCGCAAGGTTCGCCTTGTAGCAGACTTAATCAAAGGGAAAAGGGTTTCCGAGGCTTTTACGCAACTTAAGAATCTATCAAAGAGAGCGTCAGATCCTATAGAGAAGTTATTAGCTTCAGCAGTTGCTAATGCTAAACAAGCAGGAATAAATGTAGAGAATCTTATACTAGAAAACGTAACGGTTAATAAAGGTATAGTGTTAAAACGTAGTATGCCTCGTGCTCGTGGTTCGGCATCACGTATTAATAAGCGCACAAGTCATGTTGTACTTACCTTAAAAGAAGTAAATGCAGAAGTTAAAAAAATAAAGAAAGAAAAAACAGAAAAGAAAGAAAAAGAAGTAGTAAAGAAGTCGAAAATAACTAAAAACAAAGAAACAAAAGCTTAAATCTTAATTTTATATGTCAAAAGTTGTCCATCCATACGCACATAGATTAGTAACACTCCGTGATTGGAAATCACGCTGGTTTGCTGATAAAAAATATAAAGATTTACTTAAAAGTGACGTCACTGTTCGTGAATTTCTTGTTAAAAAGTTGCGTGGTTTTTATGTATCTAGAGTAGAAATAGAAAGAAGTGCAAAAGCTACAAAGGTTATGATATATACATCACGTCCTGGTATGATTATCGGTCGTGGAGGAGACGGAGCTACTAAGCTTAAAGCAGATTTAGTTACTACAATGAAAAAAAGAGGAGTTATAATTCCTGAAGATTTCAAGCTTGATATAGTAGAGGTTACAAATCCTGATGCAGATGCTGCCATTGTTGGATGTATGATAGCTGAAGGATTAGAAAAGCGTCTTCCTTTCCGTCGTGTTATGAAACAAACAATAGAGAAAGTAATGTCTGCTCGTGGAGTAAAAGGAGCACGTATATACTTGGGTGGACGATTAGGAGGAGCTGAAATAGCTCGTAGTGAACAAATAAAACGTGGTTCTATTCCTCTACAGACTTTCCGTGCTGATGTTGATTTTGCTCGTGAGAAAGCTCATATGAGTTATGGAGATATTGGAATCAAAGTTTGGATTTATCGTGGAGAAGTTTTTAATGATATCAAAAAATAAGAATTTTTATGTTAACACCCAAAAAAGTAAAATTTAGAAAATGGCAAACAGGTAGAACAGATATGACTAAAGTCACACCTGATACTCGTGGTATTACTGTTGCTTTCGGATCCTTTGGTTTAAAAGCAATTTCAGGTGGACGTATTCGTTCAAATCAACTAGAATCTGCTCGTAAAGTAACTTCAAGAACAATCGGAAAAACAGGACGTATGTGGATTCGTGTTTTCCCTGATAGACCATTCACAGCAAAACCTGCAGAGGTAGGAATGGGAAAGGGAAAAGGAGACCCACAAGGATACTGTTTAGATGTTCGCCCAGGCCGAGTATTATTTGAAGTAGATGGAGTTACTCCTGCGATAGCCAAAGAGGCTCTCCGCAAAGCTGGAACTAAATTACCAGTTTCAACTAAAGTAGTAGCAAGATAAAATTATGGAAGCAAAAATTAAAAAATTAAATAAAGTTCTTAAAGGGGTAGTTATTTCAGATAAAATGGATAAGACTGTTGTTGTTGAAGTATCACGTTTTGTTGAGCATAAAAAGTATGGCAAGCGTATAAAGAAAACAAAGAACTATAAAGCTCATGATGAGAACAATGTTAAGAAAATAGGAGACAGAGTCGAAATAGAAGAGACAAAGCCAATGTCTAAAGATAAGCATTTTAAAGTAATTTAAATTATATGATTCAAGATGGAACAGTAGTAGTTATAACAGATAATGCCGGCGGTAAAGTCGGAAAGGTTTTCAAGGTACTTGGCTCTTCAAAAAAGCGATACGCAGCAATAGGGGAGAAAGTTATTATATCAGTTAAAGTTGCTGATCCTCGTAAAGCTGTAAAAAAGAAGGATGTTTGTCAGGCTGTAGTTGTCCGTACTGTTAAAGCTTTCCGTCGTAAAGATGGATCTTATATTCGTTTTGATGATAATGCTGTTGTAATTTTAGAAAAAGATAAAATGGATCCAAAGGGAGGACGTGTTTTCGGACCTATTCCTCGTGAACTTGCAGAAAAAGGCTACCAGAAAATTATTTCATTAGCACAAGAAGTTATATAATACTATGAAAATAAAAAAAGGAGACAATGTAATAGTTATTGCTGGAGCAAATAAAGGCAAAAAAGGAAAGGTTGTAAAAGCAATCCCATCTTTGAATAAGGTTATTGTTGAAGGAGTAAATATAAGAAAGAAAGCTCATAAGGCTCGTAAGCAAGGAGAACAGAGTCAAATCTTAGAGATCGCTATGCCTATTCATGTATCAAATGTTGCTAAAAGAGATTAATATAAATTTATGGAAACAGTAAAACAAAAAGAAAAAAAAGCATTTAGTACACTTAAAGCCAAGTATGGTTATAAGAATGTTATGGCTGCCCCACGTTTAAAAAAGGTAGTTGTATCAGTCGGAACTGGTTCTGGTATTAAGCGTGATAAAGATCGTAATAAGTTTGTTATGGATCGTCTTGCAAAAATTACAGGTCAAAAGCCTGCAACAAGAGGAGCAAAGAAATCAATTGCTTCTTTTAAGATAAGAATTGGAGATCCAGTTGGAGTTCTTGTAACTTTAAGAGGTGCTCGTATGTATGGATTCCTAGATAAGCTTATAAATGTTGCTATCCCCCGTACAAAAGACTTCCGTGGTATTGAAAGAAAGATTGTTGATAACATTGGTAATCTAACTATGAGTATTAAAGAACACACTATTTTCCCTGAGACAGGTGATGAAGAATTGAAAGATGTTTTTGGATTGGGAATTACTCTAGTTACATCAGCAAAGAATAAAGCTGAAGCAACAGACTTCTTTGATCTTATTGGTATACCATTTAAGAAATAAGGATTACTTTAAAATACCCCATTAGGGGGTATTTTTGTATATAGGCTTATAATATAAGGTTTCCCCAAAGCAAGGCTTTGGGGAAATAAAAAATACTTTAAAATACCCCTTCTAAGTGTATTTTAATTTGAATTTAAACAAATTAAAAAGAGTACACTTTATATGGGTGTACTCTTTTTTCTGTGGATTATAATCCTATCTCTTCCTTTTGTCTTTCCAGTGAAGCCTTAACTGATTCAATTAATTCTCTTTCGAGAGGGAATCTTATTCCTCTGTGCGAAATAATAAAGGCTTCCATTATTTTATCATGATCCTTAGGAATATTGGTTTCCATGATTAATTTTGCCAATATTCTAAACTGATGTACATTCAAGACACTTTCAAGAGAATCGATTATCGATTCATGGAATGGTTTTAAAGACATAATTTTTTGATTTACTCCTAACCAGCGGAGTGCTGTATTTAGCATCAATCTAATGAATTTTAATAAAAAAGTCAATTAAATTGACAATATATTTTTTAAATTGTAATGTAAAGAAAAAATCATTTAATTTAAATAATTCAGATATGAAGACGAAAGAAAAAAGAAAGGTACTGATTGTACAAAGTGTAGATCAGTGGAGGCTCATTTTCAGAGATATAATAAATCTCGAACTTCCTCAGTTAGCTGGGGATGTAATATATGCTTCATCTTTTGAAGAAGCAGTTAATCTTATCCCTACCGATTGTAATCTTGTAGTAATATCAAGTGCTGTCTTTATAGACAAATCATTTGGATCAAGGAATATAGTAGGACAAGGGTCTGATCAGTCACAAAAAACTGGTGAAATGTTGGCAGAAATTGTTAAAAGAATGAATCCAAATTCAAAATTTTACATTTTTTCCCAATATGAACCGGAAAAATCTGACTACATAGACGGATATATTAAGAAGCACCAGTTCGGTGAAATATACAGTTCGGACGTAGAAAGAGTATTGAAATTTGTTCTTTGAACGTTTTTGCATAATTTATAGCCAGGTAACTTGTTACCTGGCTATTTAATTTGACATACTTCCATTCATTTGCTAGTATGGGTCTACATGAGTTTTAGATCCGTTTGTCTCCTTGAGTGGTTCGGTCGACCGAAACATTTAAGAAAATAAACGAGATATCAATCTCATGACCTGCCTGCGCAGGCAGGCTAGTTGTGTGTTATTACAGCTACTAGAAGCTAATTATAATTATTTATGGCAAAAACATCAGTAACAGCAAGACATTTAAAAAAGTCAAAATTTAGTACACGAGAAACAAATCGTTGTTTTCGTTGTTCACGTGGACATGCATATATGAGAGACTTCGGTCTATGTCGTATTTGTTTTCGTGAGCTAGCAAATGAAGGTATGCTTCCTGGAGTTCGCAAATCAAGTTGGTAGTCATATTTTAGATTAATTTCTAAAAGGTAGGTACAAGTAGTAATTTAAATAAACAATTTATGGATCAAATAGCAAACATGATGAATATGGTGAAGAACAGCAATCGCGTATCACGCGAATCTGTTGTTGTCCCATTTTCTAAACTTAAGCATTCTATAGCAGAATGTTTAGTTAAAGAAGGTTTTTTATCTTCTGTTTCAAAGAAAACTAAGAAAGGTATGCCAATTCTTGAACTAGGCTTAGTTTACATAGAAGGTGAGCCAAAAGTTATAGGGGTAGAACGTGTTTCAAAATCATCACGCCGTGTATATAAAGGAGTTAAAGATATAAAATCAACAAGAACTGGTGCTGGTTTAACAGTGCTTTCCACACCAAAAGGTATTTTAACAGACAAGCAAGCACGTAAAGAAATGGTCGGAGGAGAAGTATTGTTTAAAATTTGGTAATAATTTAAATATATGTCACGTATAGGAAAACAAACAGTTATAGTTCCTCTAAATACAGAAGTAAATCTTTCTGGTACTACTCTTACAGTTAAAGGACCAAAGGGTACTTTAGTTAGAAATTTTCCAGGACCTGTTACAATAAATATAAATGGAAGTGAAATAACTTTTACTCCAAACAAGGAAGGTGATCGTTCTATTAATTCTCTATGGGGTACATATGCTTCACATGTGAAGAATATGGTAATTGGGGTTAATGAAGG
The DNA here is from genome assembly GCA_903929735.1 of uncultured bacterium. Classification (GTDB taxonomy): domain Bacteria; phylum Patescibacteriota; class Minisyncoccia; order Phycocordibacterales; family UBA9973; genus UBA8515. The sequence goes on along the minus strand of CAIYVW010000031.1, from coordinate 20,569 downwards.
TTACACAAAAAAGCTTATTCTAGAAGGTGTAGGTTTTAAATCAGAAGTAGCTGGTAATATGTTTAATCTTGCTTTAGGATTTTCACATCCAGTTAAAGTACAAATTCCTGCCGGTCTCACTGTTACAGCTGAAAAGAATAATATTACAGTTTCAGGGATAGATAAAGAGCTAGTAGGATCTTTCACAGCGTCAGTCAGAGCAATGAAAAAACCAGAACCATATAAAGGTAAAGGTTTCCGTTATTCTGATGAAGTTATTCGTCGTAAGCAAGGTAAAAAAGCTGCTTAATCTAACTAAGAATAAAAATTATGGCAAATAAAAAATTAGAAAAAAGAATAAGATTAAAGAAAAAGATTCGTTCAAAGATTTTTGGTACAGCTGAGACTCCTCGTCTTTCTGTTTTCCGCTCCAATAACTATATATACGCTCAAATGATAAATGATGAATTAGGAGTGACTATAGCTTCTGCTTCTGATATGGAAAGTAAGACTGGTACAAAAACAGAACGTTCAATATTAACTGGTACTAATATAGCTAAAGCTGCGAATACAAAGGGGATTAAATCTTGTGTTTTCGATCGTAATGGATTTAAATACACTGGCCGTATTAAAGCACTAGCAGATAGTGCTCGTAAGGGAGGATTAAAGTTTTAATAAATTATATGGATACAACAAAACCAAAACAGTATACAAATAGTAGTGCCCCAAGTAATAACAATAGAAGTTATGGTGCTAATAGTAATAATCGTGGACCAAGACGTGAAGGTGGAGATCGTAAGCCTAGAACATTCTTTGAGAAACCAAAACCAGAATTTGATCAAAAGATGGTATCTATTCGTCGCGTTACTCGTGTTGTTGCAGGAGGACGTCGTATGACTTTCGCAGTTGCACTTGCTATAGGAGATAAAAAAGGTTCGATAGGACTTGGAACTGGTAAAGGAGGAGATACAGCTATTGCAATTACAAAGGCTCTTCGTCAGGCAAAGAAGAATATGTTCAAGATTAAAGTTACAAAAGAAATGTCTATTCCTTATGAAGTTTCCTCTAAGTTTTCTGCTTCTAAGCTTACGATGATGCCTAATCGTGGTAAAGGATTAGTTGCAGGAAGTACAGTTCGTGATATGCTAATTTTAGCTGGCTTAAAGAATATAACAGCTAAATTACATTCAGGAAGTAAGAATAAATTAAACAATGCTAGAGTAGCTTACAAAACTCTTTATATGTTAAAAGCTCAAGCATCTCTACCTAAGGTTTCTCCTTTTATATCAGAACAGGAAGCAGAGGTAAAAGATAAAGTAATAAGTGAAGAAGTTAAATAATAAAATTTTATGCAATTACACACATTAAAAAGAGAACATCCAAATAAAAAGTCACGTTTAGTAGGTCGTGGGGGGACTCGTGGTAAGACTTCAGGACGTGGAGGTAAAGGACAAACAGCTCGTGCAGGTAACAAGCGTCGTCCACAAATGCGTGATATAATCAAGAAGATTCCTAAACTTCGTGGTTACCGTTTTGCATCTTTTGATACAAAACCTTCACCAATAAATGTAGGGGCCTTAAATGTTTTCGTGGCTGGATCTGTTATAAGTCCTACTGTTTTGTTTGAAAAGAATCTAGTAAGACGTGTTGGAGGAAAATTACCTGTAGTTAAAATTCTTGGAACTGGTGAATTGACTGTTAAACTTTCAATAGTTGATTGTCTTGTTTCTAAGGTTGCTAAAGAAAAAATAGAAAAAATTGGTGGAACTATTAAATAAAAATGGAAATTGTTTTTAACAAGTTAAGAGTTATATTTACAGATAAGGCACTTAGATCTCGTGTCTTATTTGTGCTTGGAGCTCTTGTCGTTTTCAGATTTTTATCTGCTATTCCAATACCAGGAATAGATTCTCTTAAACTTCAGACTTTTATAAATAATAATCAATTCCTAGGAGTTTTGAATATGTTTTCAGGAGGTGGATTATCAACTCTTTCTATATTAATGCTTGGAGTTGGTCCATATATTACTTCTTCTATTATAATGCAGCTTTTGACAATCATGTCTCCTCGTTTGAAGGCTATGTATCAAGAAGATGGTGAAATAGGACGTAAGAAATTCGCTCAATTAAGTAGAATGATTACAATCCCACTCGCTGTTATTCAAGGTTTTGGTCTTCTATTCTTATTAAAGAAGCAAGGAATATTAGGTAGTTTATCTATGTTTAACATGTTTGCTAACCTTTCTGTAATAGTAGCTGGTTCTATGCTTATAATGTGGATAGGAGAATTAGTTTCAGAGTTTGGAATTGGTAATGGTATTTCTCTTATAATTTTTGCTGGAATTGTAGCAAGAATACCTACAGAAATTTCTCAATTTATCTTTACATTCAATATTTCAAATTTACCTGTTTATTTAATATTCTTAGCTGTAGGAGTTTTAATTATAGCTGGAGTAGTAATAATGACAGAAGCAGAAAGACCTATTCCTGTAACTTACGCTAAACAAGTGAGAGGGGATCATATAGCTGGTGGCACACAGACATATCTTCCGTTGCGTGTTAATCAGGCAGGAGTAATTCCAATAATTTTTGCACTTTCTATTCTGCTATTTCCTCAGCTTATAGGTAATGCATTAAAAGGTATGAGTAATCATATACTAGTATCTATCTCTAATGGTTTACTTTGGTTTGTTGGTAATACTTGGTTGTATTCATTGTTCTACTTTATTTTTGTCTTCTTGTTTACTTATTTCTATACAGCTGTTACTTTTGACCCAAATCAACTTGCAGAAAATTTACAAAAGAATGGAGCTTTTATACCTGGAATCAGACCAGGCGCTGCTACTAGAGCTTACATAGAACATATACTTACACGTATTACTACTATGGGAGCTGTGTTCTTAGGTTTAATAGCAGTTTTACCTTTAATAATGAGAGCTATTACTGGAATATCAGCTTTAGCTATCGGAGGAACAGCTCTTCTAATCGTGGTTTCTGTGGTATTGGATTTGATTAAAAAGATAGAAGCTCAACTGTCCATGAGAGAATATTAAAAGACCTAATCATTTGGGTCTTTTTTTATGTTTAAATAATTTAGTATATAATGAAACTATATGATAAACAAAAAGCAAACATTTATTTTTTTTGGTAGATCTGGTTGCGGTAAGGGAACTCAGCTTAAATTATTGAGAGATTTTTTAAGTAAAGAAGACTCAAATAGAAAGCAATTTTCTTTCTCTACTGGAGATGGTTTTAGAGAACTTTTTAATAAAGGTAGTTATGCTAGTAATCTATCTAAGAGTATAACAGATAAAGGAATGCTTCAGCCCCTATTCCTTACTATTTCACTTTGGGGTAATGCTTTCTTAAATAATCTAGGACCAGATGATCATCTTTTTATTGATGGTTACCCTAGAAGAGAAGAAGAGGCTGTTGTTGTTGATGGAGCTTTGAAGTTTTTCAACAGAGACGATGTTATAATTTTGGATTTTATTGTTACTAGAGAAACATCTAAGAAAAGAATGATAAGCAGGGGAAGAGAGGATGATACAGAAGAAAATAAGGAAGTAAGACTGGATTGGTATGATAAAGATGTTTCTCCAGCGATAGAATATTTAAAAAATCAGCCAGGTTATATTTATATTGCAATTGATGGCGAAGGAGATATAGAAACGATTCAATTAGATATTATTAATAAAATTAAATCATTATTATAAAATGAAAGAAAAAGAAACAATAATTATATCACTAGGAGGAGCTATCGTTGTTCCTGACATGCCAAATTTTGAATTTGTTACTGCTTTCAGAGATATTATTTTAAACTGGATCAAAAAAGATAAAAAATTTGTAATTATTGTAGGAGGAGGTAAGACCTGTAGACGCTATATAGAAGCATTAAAGAATTGTATAGAAGCTACTAGTGAAGAATTAGATTGGATGGGTATTTATACTACTCGCTTAAATGCAGAATTTGTTCGACTATCATTTGGAAATAGTGCATATAATCAGATCGTTACTGACCCTCACACTATAGAAGATTTTAATGGAGATATAATTATAGGAGCAGGATGGAGACCTGGATGCTCTACTGATACTGATGCTGTGCTTGTAGCTAAAGAATTAAATGCTAAAAAGATAATAAATATTTCTAATATAGATTATGTTTACGATAGTGATCCAAAAATTAATCCAAATGCTATTAAATTTGAAAATATTAGTTGGTCTAAATATAGATCTTTTATATCTTCAAAGTGGACACCAGGATTAAATACTCCTTTTGATCCTATAGCTTCAGAATTAGCAGAAAAAGAAGGAATGGAAGTTGCTTTTATGTCTGGAAGTAATCTTTCAGACTTAGAAAATTATCTTAATGGAAATTCGTTCATAGGTACAACAATTAAATAATATTTTATATATGGCTATTATAATAAAAACACCAGAACAAATAAAAACTATCAAAGAAGGAGGTAAAATATTGGCAAAAGTTCTAGCAAAAGTTGCTAAAAAAGTTGAGCCTGGAATTTCCACTTACGATCTTGATAAGTATGCATATGATTTAATAAAAGAAGAGGGATGTATTCCTGCATTTTTGAATTATAAACCGGTAGGAGCACCGAAAGCTTTTCCTGCTACAATTTGTATTTCAGTTAATAATGAAATAGTACATGGTATACCTCTTAAAACTAAAATTTTAAAAGAAGGAGATATTGTATCTCTTGATTTAGGACTTAAATACAAAGGGTTATTTACTGATCATGCTGTAACTGTTCCTGTGGGAGTAATTTCTAAAGTAGACCAGAAGTTACTAGATGACACAAAAAAAGCTCTAGAAATAGGTATTTGGGCTGCTCAAGGGGGTGCTACTGTTGGTGATATAGGACATGCTATAGAATCATTTGCTGGAAAGAAATATGGAATTGTTAGAGAATTAGCAGGCCATGGAGTAGGAGTTAAAATTCATGAAGATCCTTATGTTCCTAATTTTGGTAAAGCTGGAAAGGGTCAGAAATTAATACCAGGAATGATAATAGCTATTGAACCAATGTTAAATATTGGTAAAGCTTCGATAATAAGTGCTAATGACAATTGGACTATAAAAACTTCTGATGGCTCTCGCTCTGCACATTTTGAACATACAATACTTATTACTGAAGGAGAGGCAGAAATTATAACGAAGATTTAGATTAAGAAATAGATAGAGGTACAACCTCTGGAGCCAGCTTGATGTTGGACCTCTATTTTGTTTGCAAATAAAAATTCCCAAATAGTCTTATTAGAGGGGCTGCGCAAGGCTGTCGAGCCGAGCAATGAGGAAATTTTCAGCAGAAAATTATCCGTACCCTCTGAGAAGAGCTATTTGGGAATTTTTTATTGTGATATAATATTTTCATATGGAAGGATTTAATTTGAATAATGCTCCTAAATTTAAAAGTCCACAAGAGGAGCTTGAATTTTTGCGTGCTCATATAGCAGAAAAAGAGAAAGCATTAGCTGAGCAAGGAAGAGAAGTCAGTAAAGAAGAAATTGCTCATAATTTAATTTCTGAGTATAGAAAATATGAACCAGAAGATGTTATGCATAAGGCGGCAGTTATAAATAAGAAGGAAATAGAAAATTTAGTTTTAAGATTACATCCAGAATCTCATGATAGTAAAATGGAAGAAATGCTAGGTATTCTATTAGATAAAGGTATTTCAAATGCTTTGTCAGTAATAGTAAGTATGAATAATCCTCATATAGATGATGATTTTCATCGTTTTCTTGTTCAATATTTATATAGCACACACCAAGTTCCTGGATTAAAAGAAGGTACACCACTTTTCAAATCTTTAGACATGAAACTCTTTGAGATAACTCTTCCCGATGCCGCAGATCATGAAAATGAGAAAAAAGGATTAAAAGAATTACTTGGAGCCATGGAACAATTCTATGCTGGTATGCATTCTGTTGGCGATGGTAGGGAAAACTATAATCGAAATCATTTCACTTTAGAGATTGCTATATCAGAGGGGACAGATAGTTTTATTTTTTATGTGGCGGTTCCTTCTCATAAGGCAGAATTATTTGAGAAGCAGTTACTTGCTGTTCATTTAGATGCAAAAGTTGTAGAAGTTCCAGATGATTATAATATTTTTTCTGAGAATGCTTCAATCTCAGCTTCTTATGCTACATTAGCTCATCATGAAGTTTATCCTATCAAACTTTATGATGCGATAGATTATGATCCTTTAAATGTAATTTTAAATGTTTTAACTAAATTAAAAAAGCATGGTGAAGGTGCTTCTATTCAATTTTCAATTTGTCCTGAAGACGATGATATTATTAGAAAGTTTCATATTATTCTTGCTGATGTTAAAAGTGGTATGTCTGTTCGTACTGCTTCTAGTATGACTCGTCAGATTACTAAAGAATTTAAAAATTTAGCATCTGAATTATTATTTGGAGCATCTAAAAATAAAGAAGAAAAAAAGATAAATGATAAAGCCATAGAAAACATAGGAGAGAAACTTAAAAGTACGATAATGGCTACGAATATTCGTATTGTAGCCTCAGCTGAAACAGAAGCTCGTTCTAAACAAATACTTTCTGAGATAGAGTCTTCTTTTAATCAATTCACTGAATCAGATAGAAATGGTTTTAATTTTCATCATCCAAAAGGCTTGGAATTAACTAATCTTGTGCATGACTTTTCTTATCGAATGTTCTCTGACTCATATTCTATGCCTCTAAATTTAAAAGAACTTGCTACCATTTTTCATTTTCCTTATGGAGTTGTTTCTTCTCAACTTAAACAAGCAAAAGCGGGTATCGCTCCAGCACCAATGGAAATGGGTAATGAAGGTATTACACTTGGTATAAATAGTTATAGAGGTAAGGATACAGAAATCCATATGTCTCGTGAAGATCGAATGCGCCATATGTATGTGATAGGTCAAACAGGAACTGGTAAGACTACTATTCTAAAGAATATGATAGCTCAGGATATTAAGAATGGAGATGGTTGTTGCTTTATTGATCCACATGGTAGTGATATACAAGATATATTAAGTTATGTTCCTAAAGAACGTATTGATGACGTTATATACTTTGATCCTGCTTATACAGCTCGTCCTATGGGTCTTAATATGCTTGAGTATGATCCACGTTATCCAGAACAAAAGACTTTCGTAGTGAATGAACTTATGAGTATCTTTAATAAACTTTTTACTAAAGAATCAATGGGTCCTATGTTTGAACAATATTTTAAAAATTCAGCATTTTTAGCTATGGATGATCCAGAGAATCACGCAACTCTTATAGAAATAACTAGAATTTTAGGCAACAAAGAGTATAGAGATTCACTTTGTGCTAAATGTAGAAATCCAATTATTAAAGAATTCTGGGTAAATGCAGAGAAGACAACAGGAGATCAATCTATAGCAAACTTCGTACCTTATATTACTTCAAAGTTTGATAATTTTATCTCGAACGACATTATGCGTCCAGTTGTTCTTCAAGAAAGATCTGCTTTTAATTTCAGAGAAATAATGGATAATAAGAAAATACTTTTAGTAAATCTTTCAAAAGGTAGATTAGGTGAAATGAATGCAAATCTTATAGGTCTTCTTCTTGTAGGTAAAATACAGATGGCAGCACTTTCACGTGTAGATATGTATGGTCAAAAAATGAATGACTTTTATTTATATATAGATGAATTCCAGAATGTCACAACAGATTCTATAGCATCTATCCTTTCTGAAGCTCGTAAATATCGTTTATCTCTGACCATCGCTCATCAATATATATCTCAACTTGAAGAAAATATTAAGAATGCTGTTTTCGGAAACGTTGGATCAATGGCTATCTATCGTATAAGTACAGAAGATGCTAACTTTGTAGAGCAGAAGTTTAAACCCACATTCACAGCTCAAGATATTATGAAGTTAGATAATTTTAATTCTTATGTAAGTATGCTTGTAAATGGAACTCCTACAAAACCTTTTAGTATGACATCTCACTTTAGTATGACACCTAAGGGAAATGCTGAAATAGTAGATAAAATTAAAGAATTATCGTATCTAAAATACGGTAGAACTCGAGAAGAAATAGAAGAAGAAATAATGGATAAATATAGAAGTATTTAATATTTCATTTGTTTTATAGGGTTTTTTCTGGTACAATTGCCTTATTATTTAATAGTTTAATTTAAAATTATGGAACCAAAACAAGAAAAAACATTGATTATAATAAAGCCTGATGCAGTACAACGTAATTTGATAGGTGAGATAATAAGTCGAATAGAAAGAAAGGGACTTAAAATAATTGGAATGAAAATGATGAGTATTGGTGATGCTATTTTAGAAGAACACTATGCTCATATAAAAGATAAACCATTTTTCCCTGGTATTAGAGATTTTATGAAATCATCACCTGTTATTGTTATGGCAGTTGAAGGTATTAATTCTGTTTCAGCTTTACGTCTACTTGTAGGTCCAACAAAAGCATGGGAGGCAACAGCTGGGACAATACGTGGAGATTTTTCTCTTTCAACTCAATCAAATATTGTTCATGCTTCCGATACTGTAGAAAATGGAGAAATAGAAGTAAGTCGTTTCTTTGATGAATCAGAATTGTTTATTTATAGTAAAATAGATACAGATTTCATTTACGCAGAACATAAAAAATAGTATTTTTTAATACAAAATCCCCTTAAGGGGATTTTGTATTGTTAATTTATGAAAAAAATAAAGGAAATATATAAAGAATATAATATAATGCCTAATTTAGCAGAGCATCAAATGAGAGTTGCGGCTGTTGCTATGCAGATATCTGATTCATTAGATTTTAAATTAGATAAGGAAAGTTTAATTTTATCTTGTCTTTTTCATGATATGGGTAATATTATAAAATTTAATCTTAACTATTTTCCGAAACATAATGAACCAGAGGATATAGACTATTGGCAAAAAGTTAAAGATAGTTTTATTATTAAATATGGTCATAATGAACACAAAGCAAGTAAAGAGATATCTAAAGAAATAGGTCTATCTTCTAATATTATTGAAATTATTGATAGTATCGATCCAAAAAATATTGAAAAACTAGCAATAGGAGATGATTTTGTTAAAAAAATATGTATCTATGCAGATAATAGAGTGACACCTTTTGGTGTTGTTTCTGCAGAAGAAAGAAGTCTTGAAGCTAAGGAGAGATACAAGAATCATCCGCATGCTTTTGGAGAAGATGAACGTTCTGTTTTTATGGAAAATTTATTATTAATAGAAAAACAAATATTTTCTCATTCAAATATTAAATCAGAAAATATTAATAATAATTCAATTGAAAAATATTTGGAAAAATTAGAAGATTTTTCAATATAAATTAAGTCCTTTTATTGAAACACTGTCAAAGTTGTGCTTTATTGGCAATTTTACTTGCATAGATCTGTTACCTGAGTATACTTTAAGTAGGGTTATTTGAATTTTATTACCTAGAACAATTTTTTAGGGGATATAGAGTTTTGGAATAGTGCTGTATACAAATTATGTTAACAAATCTGTTTCATCCTTTGTCCCACGTAGCGTTATGCTATGGTAATATCTTTCGGATAGTCCTAACAAGCGATTCTTTCATTTATTTGAAAGGATTTTTTGTTTTTTAGGGATTAAATAAAAACTAAAATAATATCATAAAAAGGTCCGGATAAATTTCTGCTGAAATTTTCCTTATTGCTCGGCTCGACAGCCTTGCGCAAACCCTTTTTATGATATTATTTTAGTTTTTCAGTGTATCGTCTCATAGAGGTCCAACATCAAGCTGGCCCCAGAGATTATACCTCTATGAGATTTTCATAAATTATTTAGGTTTCGATTTTAAAGTACTTCGTGTATAATAAATAAATGGAGAATGATAAAAAATTAAAGGTTACATTTTGCTCTGGTGCTGGTACTGTTACAGGCGCCAATTTTTTAATAGAGGGTAATGGTAAGAAATTTTTGGTTGATTGTGGTCTTATACAAGGAGAAAAAGTAGCAGATGATTTGAATTGGGAGAAGTTTCCATATGATGTACCTTCCATAGATATTCTTTTTATAACTCATGGACATATAGATCATATAGGACGAATACCTAAGCTTATTTCTGAAGGATTTAAAGGCAGAATAGTTTCTACAATTCCTACAAAAGAAATAACAGATATAATGTTGGCAGATACAGCGCACTTTCTATCTAGAGATGAGGAACACGGTCTTGCTGAAATTTATACAGCAGAAAATATAAAGAAAGCTATAGATTCATGGGATACTCTTGAATATGGTCAAAAATTAAATATTGATCATGGTTTTCAGTTTTCATTTAAAGATTCAGGACATATATTAGGTTCTGGTATGTTGGAAATTATTTATAATAATAAAAAAATTGTATTTACTGGAGATCTAGGAAATTCTCCTTCTCCTTTATTAAGAGATACAGAAAAAATAACAGATGCAGATTATCTATTTATGGAATCTTGTTATGGAGATAGAAATCACGAGGATAGAGATACAAGAAAGAAAAAATTACAACAAATTATCCAAGAGAATTATGATAGAAAAGGTACACTTATGATTCCTGTTTTCTCTTTAGAGCGTACACAGGAGCTACTTTACGAAATAGATACTTTAATAGAGAATAAAATTATTCCCCACATGTCTATTTTCTTGGATTCTCCTTTGGCTATAAAATTAACTGCAGTTTATGAAAAATATGAGAAATATTTTAATCCAACAGCCCTTAGAATAATAAAAGGAGGGGATGATGTTTTTGATTTTATAGGACTTAAAATGACAGAAGATACAGAAGAATCAAAAGCTATTCTACATGCTCCTGACCCTAAGATTATAATGGCAGGAAGTGGTATGAGTAATGGAGGTAGAATTTTACATCATGAAAAGAATTACTTGCCTTATGCAAATAATACTATACTTCTTATCGGTTACCAATCAGTCGGTACACTTGGTCGTTCTATAGAAAATGGAGCGAAGAAGATTCGTATTATGGGTGAAGATATACATATAAAAGCTAATGTTGAAATGATTAGTGGTTATTCAGGACATAAAGATTCTGATCATTTAGTTTCTTTTGTTGAAGATACAGCAAAAACAGTTAAAAAAGTATTTTTACTTATGGGAGAGCCTAAAGCTTCAATGTTCTTAGCTCAGAAATTACAAGATAACTTAGGTGTTCACACCCATGTACCTCTAGCGGGGGAGTCTGTAGAAATAGATTGTTAAATTAAAAACCCCGACACATGTCGGGGTTTTTAATTTATTTAGATACTTTTCACTATTCTTGCAAATGTTTCAGGATTCTTAACTGCTAGGTCTGAAAGAATTTTACGGTCTATTTCTATGTTCTTTTTCTTAAGTCCATCAATGAATCTACTGTATGATAATTCAAAAGGTCTAATAGCTGCATTAATACGTGTAGTCCATAGACTTCTAGCATCAGCTTTCTTGTCTTTACGGTGAGCGAAAGAATAATTACCAGCATGTCTTAAAGCATCTTTAGCTTGAGCTTTCTTTGTACTGCGACCAAAACGCATTCCTTTTGTTTGCGCAAGGATATTCTTTCTGTGTTTATTCTTTATTGTTCCTCTTTTAACTCTTGTCATATATTTTAATTAGTAATTATTAATTATTTTTAAGCATTTGGTAAATATGTTCGCTTATTTTTGTTTGAGATTTGGAAATTATTTGTTTTCTTTCCAGCTAATTGCTTAGTACGAGATTGTTTAGCATTAAAATGATTAAATCCAGGTGCACGAGATAGAATCTTACCATTTTTTGTAACTTTTAAACGCTTTGTTAATGATTTGTTTGTTTTTATACTCATAAATATTTACTTATCTCTTTCTAATGTAATTGTTGGACCTTTGGGACCTTTTCTATAGGCCTCTGCTACTTTATAATTCTCTGTTATAAGGTGAAGTACTCGGTCGAGACGTTCTTTAAGGAATGACTCTGCCATATACTTAGAGCGTCCTGAAAGAAACAGCTCTACTTTAATACGATGACCTTCTTTAAGCCATTCTGAAGCTTTACGGGCTTTAAGAGCAAGGTCATTCTCTCCAGTACCAATCTTTATTTGAATAGACTTGGTTTCTGTTGTTTTAGCTCCTGCTTTAGCCTTTTTCTGCTTCTTATTTTGTTCGTATTGATACTTACCAAAATTTGCTATTTTAACTATTGGAGGATTTGCATTAGGAGTTATTTCAATCAAATCAAAGCCTTGTTCGTTGGCCATAGCAAAAGCATCTTTAAAACTCAAAACACCAAGGTTTACACCTTCGTTTGAGATTACACGAACCTCAGTTGCTCTTATTTGATTGTTGATTCTTTCTCGCAATGTATTTTCCGATAGAAATAAATAGATTACCTACCTAACTTGAATACTAGCATATCTATGTTACTATGGCAATATGCATAATAAGGTAATTAATGTTTATAAAAAGGCAGGCCAAACTCCTCTAGATTGTATAAATACCTTGAAAAACGATAATCCAGATCTTAAATTTATCCCTATGACATATGCAGGAAGACTCGATCCTTTAGCAGAAGGAGTACTTTTGATACTAACTGGAGATGAATGCTTGAAGAAAGATGAATATTTAAGTCTCCCAAAAGAATATGAAGTAGATATTTTGTTTGGTTTTAAAACTGATACATATGATGTGATGGGATTGATAACTAAACCAAAAGAATTTTTTAATAAAGTCATTCCATCAGAAAACATGCGATTTGAAAGGTTCTCGGACGAGGGGAATGTGGATCGGTGCCAGACCATTTCAAATCACATGTTTCCTGATTTCATTCCCGAAATACAAAAAATTATTCCTGAATTTATAGGTCGTATCAAACAATCATATCCATCTTATTCTTCTCGCACAGTAAAAGGTAAACCTCTTTTTATGTGGGCTCGAGAAGGGAAACTTGATGAAATAGAAATACCATCTCATGATGTGTTTATTGAAAATATTGATATTTTAGAAGAAAAAGAGATATATGGAAAAGATTTATTAGAGAAAATAAAAGATGATATAGGAAAAGTTTCTGGAGATTTTAGACAGAAAGAAATAATAAATATTTGGGAAAATGAATTAAATAATAAAGATAAAGAGAAATATCCTGTAATTAAATTAAGAATTTCTTGTGGGGGTGGAGTCTATGTACGAGGTATTGCCGACGAGATAGGGGAGAAGTTAGGTATTGGTGCTCTAGCTTTAAAGATAGTTAGAACTAGAGTCGGAGAGTATGGGATAAATTAAAATGAGACAAAGTATAATACTATATACTTTGTCTCATTTTAATTTAGGTTTTATATAATTACACTTTTTGCTTCTTCAAATAATTTATCAATTCTGTCTTGCTCTTTAGCTTCACCAAATAGTCTTATTATTGGTTCAGTATTTGAAGGTCGAAGATGTAGCCATGAACTATCTGGAAAATCAAAACGTATACCATCTTGTTCATCATATTTAGCATCCTTGAAAATCGTTTTTAATTTAGTGTATATATCTGGTAAGTTCACTCCTACTACACTCCATTTATCTTTTTTGATTATATATTGAGGTAATTCCTCCATTAATATACTTATATTTTTATTCCTTTCAGCCATAAGTTCAAGTATAAGAGAAAGTCCCACAAAACTATCACGTGCTGTATTTATAGTAGGGTATATAACCCCACCATTTCCTTCTCCACTTATGATTGCATTATGATTAAGCATTCCTTCTACAACAAAGCCTTCACCTATTTTAGTTCTAAAGCATTTACTTCCGTATTTTTTAGCTACATCAGCACCTCTTTGTGATGTAGAAAGATTTAATACTATAGGTTTTCCTGGGTTCTTAGCTAAAATATTTTCTATCGCCAGTGCTATAGAATTCTCTTCTGATACAACTATTCCTTTTTCAGTTACAGTTACAAGTCTATCTGCATCAGGATCATGGACGAATCCAACATCTACTCCTTTTTCAATAACTAATTTTTCTATATCAACAAGGTTTTCTCGAAGAGGTTCTGGTCTATGTCCAAATTTACCATTAGGAATATTATTTAAAGGAAAAATTTCTACTCCAAGTTGTTCAAATAAGTAAGGGTCCATTACACAAGCAGAAGCATTTATCATATCTACTGCCACTTTAAATTTCTTTGCACGGATAGCTTCAACATTTATATTTTCAAGTATTTTGTTCGCATGTTCTTTTGTGAATGAAATATCTGATATTTTTATCTCTGTATTATTGGGTTGCTCTATGTTAGTTTCTCCTTTATTATATTTTTCTATTTCTTCTTCGTAATATTTATTAATTGTTTTAACTTCTTCATTTATGGTGAATAAAGCTTTGTCATTTACGAATTTTAGCCCATTGTATTCTATAGGGTTATGGCTAGCAGTGATTATAATAGCACCAGAGTATGAATGGTTACGAACTGAGAATAGGACAGTGGGCGTAGGGAGTACATCTCCATTAATTCCTTCCACTTCAAGATTTTTTAATTCATTCAGAATTATTTGTAATATTTCAGGTCCAGATTCACGTCCATCTCTACCTATTAATATTTTAGGATTAGGATTCTTTTCTTTTAAAAATGAAACAAAAGCACGAGTATATAAAATGACAACTTCTTTTGTAAGAGTGTCGCCCCAGATTCCTCTATATCCAGAGACATTAATTCTTTGTTTATTTTCCATATGTATATAATAACAGAAATTCAAATATTCTGATATAATAGGCGACGTATGACTATTATTATATTTTTATCAATTTTTCCTATTTTTATCTGGTCATTAATGTCACCACTTGGTAGTAGGTTTTCAGATATTAATACTATAACTACCAGTTTAGGACAAATTTCAGGTCTTGTTGGTATGGTTCTTTTTTCTGTAAATATTATATTAGCAGGGAGATTTAAATTCTTAGATAAGTATTTCAAAGGATTAGATAAAGTTTATGTGAACCATAGTAAGATTGGTTCAATTGCATTTTCTTTAATGTTATTCCATCCTCTTTTTCTGGTTATTAAATATTTAATTGTTTCTACTAGAGAAGCTGCTTTATTCTTTGTTCCATTTATAAATATGCCAATATCTTGGGGTATTTTATCATTACTGATAATGATAATCCTTATCAGTCTCACTTTCTATATAAAGATTAAATATAATGTCTGGAAAATTTCTCATAAATTCATGACGTTAGCATTTTTATTTGCAATTTTACATACAATGCTTATATCAAGTGATGTTTCTAGGAATAATATATTGAGATATTATATTTTAATACTAGCTCTTTTTGCATTGTTTGTAATTTTAAGGAAATTCTTAATGGAAAAATTTTCTATTAATAGATTTAAATATAATATAAAAAATGTTAAACAGTTAAATAAAGATATTTTAGAAATAGAGATGGAGCCATTTGGACAGATGATGACTTACTTGTCTGGCCAGTTTGCTTTCTTTAGCTTCTTAAGTTCTGGAGTAAGTTCAGAGTCTCACCCTTTCTCAATATCTTCTTCAGATGTAGATACTAATTTAAAAATAACAGTAAAAAATCTTGGTGACTACACGGGAACATTAATTAATTTAAAACAAGGTGACAATGTCATTGTGGATGGACCTTATGGAAATTTTTCTTATAAAAATGTTACAAATAAAAATCAGATTTGGATTGCTGGAGGTATAGGAATAACACCTTTTTATAGTATGGCACAGGTTTTAAATGAAGAATATTATATAGATTTTTATTACTGTGTTAAAGAAGAAGGAGAAGCTGTCTATGTAAAAGAATTACAAGATATAGCTTTAAAAAATCCTAATTTTAAATTTAATTTGTGGAGTACTAAAGATAAAGGATTTATAAATGGAGAGATCATGTCAACTGAAAGTGGTGGTTTGGCTGATAAAGATATTTTCTTTTGTGGTCCTCCTATTTTAATGAATAGTTTAAAGGAACAGTTTATTTCTTTAGGTATTAATATTAATAAAATTCATTACGAAAATTTTAACTTTTAATTTAAGATGAAAAAATTATCTACAGTATCATTATTTATATTTGGAGTGGTTTTAATATCTATACTTACAGCAGGTTTAGTTTTTTATCAGAATAAACAAAATAGTCAGTCTTCTGTTGTCTCTTCTGCTAATCTTATTAAAAATACAATTACAAAGATTAATCCTTCGGGAGGTAGTTTAATCCTAAGTATAGAAGAATTATCTAAGCATAATAATCAAAATGATTGTTGGTTATTAATTAACGGTAAAATTTATGATATTACAAGCTTTTTTGGATCTCATCCAGGAGGAGATAGAGCTATGGCTCTTACTTGTGGGACAGATGCGACCTTAGCTTATGATAAGAAAGACCCTAATGCTACAAATACAACAAAAGGAAGAGGTCATTCTTCTAATGCTCAAAATATGCTTAATGATTATTATTTAGGAGATTTAAACCAAATTATAAAATAAATTTCTTTAAATAAAAGAAATTTCAAAAGGGTACATTCCCATACCACATATACCATCTAAGGTGCTTACTTTTTGTGATCCTAGATCAATATCTGTAGTACCAGACTGGGGAAGACTTTTAAATATTTTCATGCTAGGGATTCTAACAGAAGAAGAACAATCGAACGTACCATTCGTATTAAAGCGTAAAATAGTTGGAATTCCTGATTTAGCTACACTTTTCCTTGGCGTATATCCACCTTTTGCTTGTATTTCTATTATTTGTACTCCGTCTTTAATAGAAACATTATTGGCTTGTATTTCTTGGTTAGAACTTTGAGATTGTTTATCTGAACTTCCATTTGTAAAGACAATAGCAAAAATGATAAGTAGAGAGGCTATGATAATAGCTATAGTTGTATTTTTCATATAATTAAAAATTAAATATTGGTTTGATTAATCCTATAATAACTAAACTGTTTAATATATTCATTATCGCAAAAAGTATAACAATAAGTCCAGCAGATTTGAAGAATATTCCCGACTTGGAACTTTCTTTTATACTAAATGAACTGAAACTTGTAATGGCTAGTATTGGTAAGGTTCCAAGCGCAAAGGCTAGCATTGTTATCGCTCCATTCCAGAAGCTTCCAGTTGATAGGGTATATATCTGCATTGATTGAGTAAAACCGCATGGAAGGAAAAATGTAGCAATACCAACAAGGAGAGGTGTAAGAGTGTGATTTAACTTTGAAAGACCAAAAGCTCTTTTGGAAATGAACTTCGGCATGCTGATTTGAGCTTTCTTTGTGAAGTCAAAAATATCAAGCAAGTTTATTCCCATTATTAACATGACTATACCTATGAAGAATCCTAATGCAAAAGTAGCTCCGGTGTTTAAGGTAAAGACACTTCCGAGGGCACCTATAATTCCACCAAATATAAAGAAGGATACAATTCTTCCTCCATGGAATAGTATTTGAGGTTTGACTCTATCTCCTTCACGAGCAAATGTCGCAGACATAGATAAGACGAGCCCTCCGACAACGGCCATACAAGTAGAGAGTGAAGCAATAATACCAATTATGAAAGAAGTACCATAGTTCATCTTAGAAGTATTGACTAGATTAATTAACCCTATTTTTTGTAATAGTATAAATAAAGCCATAAAAAGGATCGCTATGGGAATAGCTATCTTAAAGTCTGACCAATTATGATTTTTCTTTCGTTTTTCTAAAGATAGTGTATATCCTTGAGATTTTAAAACAGTAGATAATTCATCTACTATCTGGTTCTGATCTTTGTCTCCAAAGTCTCCTTCAACTTCGATACTATTATTTTTCAAACTTGATTTTACATTTGTAATATTTGGTAAATCTTTAAGTTCACTTTCTGTGAGTAATACGCATGAGTTGCAATGCATACCATTTACGTGAAAAGTATATTTTTTGTTTTTATTTTCCATAATTAAATTTTCTTAGTTTTTAATCTCAATGAGTTTCCGACGACAGAAACACTTGATAATGCCATAGCCATACCAGCAAAAATTGGATTGAGTGTAATCCCCCAAATAGGGTAGAGTATTCCTGCAGCTATCGGTATGCCGATAATATTGTATATAAATGCCCAGAAAAGATTTTGTTTGATTCCATGCATTGTTAACTTTGATAAATTAAAAGCTTTAACAATTTTGGATATATCTCCATGGAGAAGAGTAATGCCCGCACTCTCTATAGCGACGTCAGTCCCTGTACCCATAGCTATACCTACGTCTGCTTGAGCAAGGGATGGTGCATCATTTATTCCATCCCCGGTCATGGCAACGACATAACCATTTTTCTGTAGTTCAATAATCTTATTTAGTTTATCTTCTGGCGTTACTTCTGATATAACCTCGTCAACTCCAACTATTTTACCTATATATTCTGCTGTATTTTTATTATCACCTGTGAGCATTATAGTTTTAACCCCAATTTTATGAAGATTTTGTACAGCTTCTTTTGCTTCTGGTTTTATTGCATCTGAAACCATAATAAAACCAATCACTATATCTTTATTTGCTAGGATTATAGGTGTTTTACCTTCAGATGTTTCTTTTTCAAGTAAATCTTTATCAAATTTTAAATTCAAGTCTTCTATAAGTTTTGTATTACCTGCAAAATATTCTATACCATCTATTTTCCCTTTCAATCCTTTTCCTTTTATATTTTCAAAATCTGAAATTTCACTTATTTTTATATTTTTTTCTTTGGAATAATTCATTATTGCATGAGCTATAGGGTGTTCAGATTTATTCTCAAGTGAAGCTATTATAGAAATAAAATTTTCATCAGTTGTATCAGAATAATTCTTAAAGTTAACTAATTCTGGATGTCCTTTTGTTATTGTCCCTGTTTTGTCTACGACTACTAAATCTACCTTATGTAGCATTTCTAAAGTTGCAGCATCTTTGATGAGTATTCCTTCTTTAGCACCAAGTCCGACACCTACGATGATAGCAGTAGGAGTCGCGAGTCCAAGAGCACAAGGGCAGGCTATCACTAAGATACCTACAAATGACATAAGTCCAAGTGAAAGTGCATGAGTAAATCCTAAGTAATGAGTTCCTAATGTGAGCCAGATTACAAGGGTTAAAAATGAAATTACGAGTACTACTGGAACAAATACGCTAGATATTTTGTCAGCCAGTGCTTGTATCGGAGCACGACTGCCTTGAGCGTTCTCTACCATTTTTATGATATGTGCAAGAAAAGTCTCTGATCCGATCTTTGTAGCTTTGAAAGTAAAAGAACTATTTGTATTTAGAGTTCCAGCTACTACTTTATCTCCAACTTTTTTTTCTACTGGTATGGGCTCACCTGTAATCATAGCTTCATCTATAAAAGAGGATCCATTGGTAATAATTCCATCGACGGGAATTATTCCACCTGGCTTTACTATTATAAAGTCACCATGAATAACTTCATTAATTGAAATCTCAACTTCTTTTTTATCGCGGATTACTAGTGCAGTTTTAGCTTGTAGATTTAATAACTTTTCTATAGCATCGCCTGTTTTTATTTTTGATCTAAATTCTAGATATTTACCCAATGTGATAAAAGTTATAACGATAATAGTCACATCAAAATATGTTTGATTTACATTTAAATATGGTGCCAGACTTTCTTCAAATGCTCCAACAATAAAGCTATATAAAAATGCAATAGAAGTTCCGATTCCTATCAAAGTATCCATATTTGCTTTACCGTAGCGAAGGAAACGATAAACACCAAGTAAATATGGTTTACCGACAACAAATATAGTGTATGTAGCAAAAATAGGTAGTAGATGATGGAAAAATTCTTTCCATATATTTGGCATATTGCTTACAGTGTTTAATTGAGCAAAAATATCCCAGCCCATAATAAACAAACTTATAATCGCTAGGGGAATGACAGACATAAGCTTATTCTTCATATCTTTTAGCTCTTTTAATTTTTCATCTTTTGGATTATTCATTACTTTATTTCGAGAATGCTTATCTTCATCTATCATTAAAGAATAACCTAAAGGTTCTATTTTATCTGAAAGAACTTTTGCATTAGTTATGTTTTTATCAAAATTTATTTTAGTAGTTTCTATTGCATAATTAACTTCTACGGATTCAACACCCTCAGTTTTTTTTAAAGTTTTCTCTATTATGCTAGCACAGCTTGCACAATGCATCCCTTTTATTTTGTAAATTTTTGTAGTCATTTATTTAAAGCGTAATAAATTATTTTATAAAAAATGTCTGGCCCCTCGTCCTACTTCATCCGAGGACTTTTTTATAATATAATTTGTGGAGCTTCTTATTTTCTTTTAAGTCCATAAACTTTCAATATCTCCTCTGTAGCCTTTTTTGTTTGGCCTTTTTGAATTTGGTGGACTAGGCAAGTGCCTAGGTGACTTTCCATAAGGGCATCTTCTACTCCCGATAGAGCTTGTTTTACAGCAGAAGTCTGAGTAATAATGTCTATACAATAAGTTCCTTTCTCTATCATATCTTGTAAACCTCTCACTTGCCCTTCAATTATTTTTAAACGCTTTATAAGTTTTTGATTATTATTCATATAATATAGTTTATACCCCCTAGGGGTATAAGTCAATAT
>CAIYVW010000030.1 GCA_903929735.1 uncultured bacterium | reverse complement strand
ATTAAAATATAAATAAGCAATTTATTTTACAATGAAGTATCGACGTCATTTTGGCTGTGAACGATATTTTTTAAATATATTAGGCTACTACAATTTTAGTAATTTATTCCCAACTGAAGCCTCTTCCAAAGTGACCCCAAGTACAAGTATCTTTGAACTTTATGTCATCAAATTTTAAATGTTTATATATTCCTCTAGGGGTTAAGTCATAGTCATTAATTTCTTTCTCTACTCCATCTATAATAGCAACTGCCATTACAGGCTCACTCTTACCTATGGCATAAGCAAGCTTAGTGTAGACTTCTTTTGCATTGTATTTATTAAGTAAATCAACAGCAATCCTACGGGCTATATAAGCTCCTGAGCGATCTACTTTCGTATAATCTTTACCAGAAAAAGAACCTCCACCTATAGTCACTTCTGGACCATAATTATCTACTATGAGCTTCCTTCCAGAGAGACCTGTATCGGCATCAAAGCCACCCATACTCCACTCTCCAGAAGGATTAATAAGATACTCATCGGAATCGATAATACTTTTGACAAGTTCTAATAACTCCTCACTTTTTGTATTCTGGAAACTACAAACTACTGTTTTCACTCTTATGCCTTCCCCAGATAGATGGTGCTCTATCGTCACCTGAGTTTTCCCATCGTATGGATAAACTTCAAATACTTTCTGGCAAAGATTGCGAGCCAAGCTATACTCAATAGGTAAATACTCTTTCGTTTCATTTGTCGCATAGCCTTTCATCACTCCTTGATCACCAGCTCCTCCAGTATCCACACCGAAAGCTATCTCCTTGCTTTGTAAAACTATGTTCGAAATAATTTTAAAATCTTCTCCTACTATATATTTAACAATTCTTTCTATGTCTGGATTAACTCTTGATGTCACTTCTCCATTTATAGTCACTAAATTATGCCCTCCCATAACTTCTATAGCACAACGACTACCACTATCGCCTTCTAAATATGCATCGAGAATACTATCTGCGATAAAATCGCAAATTTTATCTGGATGCATTGGACTCACAAATTCTGCTGTTTTAATACTCATACTTCTTTTAAATTAAAAAATTCCTCTAATAAGAGGAAAGATAGATGACTAGTCTTATCTTTCCATATAGTGTCGCCACTATTGGCTGGATTTAGCACCTTCTTATCTCTAAGGGTTGCTGATGGGTCATTGAGCCAGTGCTCTCGCCATACTCCTGATATATAACTATTAAGTTGTAGAAATATTGTAGCATAAATTATTCAAATAATAAAACTAGCAAGAATATTCTTGCTAGTTTTATTATTTGAATAATTAATTTGCTATCTTTGGTAAAGTATCAATATTCATATAGTACTTTTTTGGATCAAGATTATCTATATAAACTTCTATATCTTTTCCTAATACATAGTCACTTGGATCATAATCTATAGTATCACTTTCATATATGTATATTTGATTATCACTTGGATTTAACCATTGAGCTACTATTTTATAATTCATAATATAAACACTTATTCGATTTGGTACATTCATATTTGAATTTGAATTCGAATTTATTTTCTCAACTGAAGTAACTTTTGCAATTATTTTCGTACCATTAGATATTAAGTAGTTCTTCATTTTATTTTTCTTGATTTTTGAAATCAAAGAAAACAAACCAATCAAAAAGAACACTAATCCAATAAATGTAGATATTACTTCCCCTCCCCATAATTGCATTGGTGTATTTATCTTTGCTTCTTGTGAATTATCTTTATTATATAAGACTGAAACCTTTGCTCCGACAGAAAAAGATGGAATTATATTATTACTTGAAGAATCAGAAATAAAAACTATGTTCTGGCCATTCCCATCTGTAAAAGAAACTTTAGGACTATATGTATACTCTATTCTATTTGTATCATTATTTCTAGAACTTCTTGTGATCATCTCAGTCACTACTCCATCTGCTTTAGTTGAATTTTTTAAAAAAGAAATATTTCTTATTACAGAAAAAACACCTACAACAAAAACAATTAACCCAATAATTAAGAAGAATATTTTTATAATATTGTTATTTTTTGACATATAAGTATTATAACATAGTATTATTTTTAATATAAAATAATTTTTCAGATCTCTTCATCTTCTTTATCCTAGATTCTTCTTTAGAAGCTAGTGACCTATCTTTAAACTTTATAGAGCAAACTACTCTCACAGGCCTTCTTGAAGAAGTATATTTGGCTCCTAATTTTGAATTATTATGCTCAGATAATCTTCTCTCTAAATCAGTAGTAATACCTGTATACAAAGTTTTATCTGAACATTCTAAAATATAAAGATAGTACATATTTATATTCAATTATTTATTAAGAACTATTAGATCGGCGTGAACTACTACCAGTAGAATAATTCTCGGTTAGGACTTCTCGGATTTCTTTTATTACACTTACAGCGAATCCTTCCAAGTCATTAGAACTCTTTAAGACTACTCTTGTCACACCTCTTGCCTTGGCTTCTTCATTCCATTGAGCAGAAGAAGATATAGATATTATTTTATGAACTCCAAACTTCTCCATATCTAACACATGGAAAGATCCAGCAAGCTTGCAATCTCTATCTAGAAGTATCACATCATAAGCACTAGAATCCTGGGGGTTGATAAGCTTCTCTACAGCTTCGTATGTAGAAAGAACTGTCACATCAAAATCTACAGGAAAAAAGTGTCCCTCTAAAGGATACAACTTTGCCATAATTTTACTCACAGCTTCAAAATCATCTTCTAATATTAATATTTTGTATGTTTGCATTAAATTTCTATTCCAAAAAATTCTTCAATAATAAAATTTGTTCCATCAGTTTTTAATTTAAAATAGCCAGTATTCTTAATAGCTCCAGATTCCAAATCTTCTTCACCATTCCAATCTAAATGATTCAAAAAAGCTCTCATAATTCCCCCATGTGTAGTAATTAAAATAGTTTTATCAGTATGTAATTTATTTATTTCATTCAAGAAAGTGACCATTCGTTGATTGATTTCTGCATCACTCTCTATATCATCAGCAAATTTTACTTTTCTTTTTTCTAGCTTTGGCATTGTCTTAATCTTTTCTAATATTTGTCTATTCTCCCCAATAAAAAGACTCGATGGTAGACCATCATAAATTCCATAATTAAAGATTTTTGATTATTCCCTGTTTCGTCGTTTCCGACTCGTCAGACAAAATACACATTTTGTTACAGGTGCTACAGAAAAAGATATTTTCTGTAGCATCAAAATTAGTTAGCAATTATTTTTAAATAATTGATTTTGAATCACATCTGCAAGATCCTAGTAATGTGACCATACCGTTATTTAGATCTTGCTCCTCGTTGGTACGCCAGCTTGAAATGCGCTCGCTGATTTCCCTCATCTAATAAGGTACTTTTAAGACATCAATTCTTTCTTTAGAAAGAATCTCGTATCTCAACATACTCTTCCCAAGTTATTACCATACCCCTATAAATAACCAGTAAGGTTAAAGGCGTAAGTCTAACTTTAGTTCTGTTAGCATTCATGAGTTAATTGTTATTTTTTGGCTTTAAAAGAAAATTAATTCCTTTTAAAGTTATGAGTTTTTCTCGAAAGATCAAATCATAGGTAGTATACCACACTATACAGACATTGACAAATACTACTAAATAAACTAGACTACAACAGAATAAAGACCTTTCATATTTAACCATGAAGGCAAAAGGATTACTTTATTATTTAATTTAATAAATAAATCTTAAAAAACCTAAAAATAATCAGAAAAATTATGCAAATTTTACCAATTATTGTGGCACTGCCCTTTTTTATTTTAATTTATTTCTTTCTTCGTCTTAATATAAGAAGTAGAAAAATAGGAAAAAAATTAGAATGCCTCGAAAAAAGAATTGATTCTTTAAACTAGAGTCTATATGCTCGTAAAATGAAAAAATTCGTTTTACGAGTTTTTTCATTTTTAATGTATTATTTTCCATAACAGAACAAGCAAGCTAGAAAAAGTCCAAGCCCAATGTTTTACCATGAAAGCTAAGATGCTCATGGAGGCATTAAATACTATGTCGATATCTTTATTATTAGTAGATTGCGACTTATCTATATTCGACTGCTCTAAATTTTTATTTTGAGAGTTAGAATTACCTACACTAGCCACCTGACTATTAGAACTTACGACACTAGTAGAGGTACTAGATACAGGCTTCTTCAAATCTTCTATTTTATTCACTAGTGGCACGACTGCTTCGTCTATACTTGATACAATATTTGAAATATTATTTATAATCGTATCTTTTTTAATTTCTATAACAATTTTCTTTTCTATTGTAATAGTAGAGACGTCACTTTCATAAGAAAGAAGGCTTCTGTTACTAGGAATAGCAGCTTTAATTTTTAATTGAAAGTTATGAGTGCCAGGTAAAGCTAGCCAGTCTGTAGATATAGCAAGTAAGTTATCAGGATGTGATTCAAAATGGATATCAGATATATCTTTATCATCTAAATAAAAGGTGGCTGTCCCACTAAAACTAAGCCCAGAATTATTCTGTATGGCTCCGTATATTTTAATACTATCTCCATCATTAATAGGCAAACTAGAAAACCAAACTTGAGACAATATACGAGCATTCATAGAAGTTTGTGTTAAAGAATTATCAATAACTTCTGCATTGGCACGAAAAAGTCCACCATTAAAGTAGACAATAAAAATAACCGATAATATTATTAGTGACCTTTTCATTATTTATTTGTATGTATATGTATTGTATTTTGTAAAACAGTTAGAGAGCGCCCAGAAAAAACGATTAGGCTATTTAAAGTCATAATTTGAGTTCCTTCGCAATGAAAGGAAATTTATTTAGGAGATTTTTGATGTCTTATTTGATTAGTACTAAACTAACAACGACATACATCTAATATACCAAAAATTGCCGTTTTTTGCTATAAAAATCTAAGTTACTAAATTATTTTAGTAACTTGTCAATAATAATTT
>CAIYVW010000029.1 GCA_903929735.1 uncultured bacterium | reverse complement strand
TGACGGGGCTGTTTAATATTAATTTATTTAATTATTGTTGATATTGGAAACCAATATGCAACCAAGATTGGAACTAGAATTAAGGCAATGATGTTTAAGATTTTAATCATTGGGTTGATAGCTGGTCCAGCAGTATCCTTGTAAGGATCTCCGACTGTATCTCCAGTAACGGCTGCTTTGTGAGCATCGCTACCTTTACCACCAAAGTTTCCAAGTTCTATGTATTTCTTGGCATTGTCCCATGCTCCACCACCGGAAGTCATAGAAATTGCTAAGAAAATTCCTGTAATGATTGATCCAACAAGAAGTCCACCTAATGCTTCAGGTCCAAGTATGAATCCTACAAGAATAGGGGAAACAACTGCTATAACAGCAGGAAGAATCATTTGTTTTAAAGCACCAGTAGTAACGATATCTACGCATTTTGCATAGTCAGGTTTACCACTACCATCCATGATACCTTTGATCTCACGGAATTGTCTACGAACTTCTTCAACAACTTTTCCAGCAGCTTTTCCTACAGCTTCCATACATAGAGCAGAGAAGTAGTAAGGTAGAAGCCCACCGATAAGTAGTCCTGCTATAACTTTTGGATTACTTAAATCAAAAGTAAGAGAGTGTCCTTGATTTGTAAATTCTTGTGTATATGAAGCAAAGAGTACAAGAGCAGCAAGTCCTGCTGATCCGATAGCATAACCTTTAGTTACAGCTTTAGTTGTATTTCCAACTGCATCTAGAGGGTCAGTAACATCTCGAACTGATTCAGGAAGTCCTGCCATTTCAGCAATACCACCTGCATTATCTGTAATTGGTCCGAATGAATCGATTGCTACGATGATACCAGTAAGGGAAAGCATAGACATAGCAGCGATTGCTATACCATATAAGCCAGCGAAATTATAAGAAATCAATATTCCAGCTACTATAGTAAGTAGAGGGAAAGCAGTTGACTTCATAGAGACTGCTAAGCCTTGAATTACGTTTGTACCATGACCTGAAACACTAGCTTTTGCAATAGACTTTACTGGGTTATAAGCAGTAGAAGTGTAATATTCAGTAATAACAATTATAAGGGCAGTAACTGCGATTCCTACCAATGCACTTATATAGATTGCGTTTACAGAGTAAGTTCCATTATCTGTCATAAGCCATTTTGTAACAGGGTAGAATCCAATAGCAGAAAGAACTCCAGATGCTATTAATCCTTTATATAAAGCACCCATTATGTTTTTTTTCTTTCCAAGTTTTACAAACCATGTACCTATAATAGAAGATATTATAGCTACTCCACCGATCGCTAGGGGATAGATGATAGCATTATTGAAGCCTGTAAACATTAATGAACCTAGAAGCATAGTAGCAACAGAAGTTACAGCATAGGTCTCAAACAAGTCTGCGGCCATACCTGCACAGTCTCCAACATTATCTCCTACATTATCAGCAATAACTGCTGGGTTGCGAGGATCATCTTCAGGAATTCCTGCTTCAACTTTACCGACAAGGTCAGCTCCTACATCAGCAGCTTTTGTAAATATACCACCTCCAAGACGAGCGAAAACTGAGATTAAACTTGCTCCAAATGAAAGACCAATAAGTGATTTAACATCACCTCCAGACATCATATAGAAAGTTGTAACTCCTAATAATGCTAATCCTACAACAAGAAGACCTGTAACGGTTCCTCCTTTAAAAGCTAAATCTAAAGCTTCCTTAAGTCCCTTTTTGGCTTCTTCTGTTGTTCGGACGTTAGCACGAACTGAAACATTCATTCCTATATATCCTGCTAAAGCAGAAAGTACAGCACCAAAAATGAAACTAAATGCCATCATCCATCCCAACATTGGTGTTAATCCAATAATGAAGAATAAAACAATTGCTATTATGCCTATTGTTTTATATTGACGATTCAAATAAGCTTTAGCCCCTTGTTGTATAGCAAGAGCAATAGCTTGCATCTTGGCATCTCCTGTACCCTTTTTTAAAACAACTCTAATCAAAAACAAACCGTATAATATTGCAATTATAGAACTTATAAGAGCAAAAATAATAAATGGATTCATATGTTTATTATATTATTAATTAATAATTTTATGTGAATTATTTTTAATAGATTAAGACTATTTAAAATCAATTCCAAAATAAATTTTTCTACTTACTTCTCATCTGTACCATCATCCACAATACCACCATCTAGAATATCGTCTTCACTTAATTCATCAGCATTAGAGACACTTGTTGCCTCCATTCCTTTAATGTCTATTCTCCATCCTGTTAGTTTAGCGGCTAATCGAACATTTTGCCCTCCTTTTCCTATGGCAAGAGATAATTGATCAACGGCTACTTCTATAACGGCTTTATGTTCTTGTTCAAATATCTGTATATCTAAAACATTAGCGGGAGATATTGCACTTGATATATAAGTAGAAGCATCAGCAGACCAAGGTATAATATCTATTTTCTCACCATTTAATTCATTCATAACAGTAGAAACTCTTACTCCTTTCTGCCCAACACATGATCCTACAGGATCTACATGTTCATCATTTGAATAAACTGCAATTTTAGAACGAGCACCAGCTTCACGAGCTATAGACTTTATTTCTACTACTCCTCCTGCTATTTCAGGAGCTTCCATAGCAAATAATCCTTCTATAAGTTGTGGATGGGTGCGGGATAGCTTTAGATTTACTCCTCTTGGTGTTTCTTCAACAGAATAGAGATAAGCCTTGATTCTTTCTCCTTGTCTATAGAATTCACCAGGGATTTGTTCTTCTGGAAGGATAATACCTGTAGCACGGTTGAAATCTATATATACAATTCCACGTTCTACCTTCTGAACTATACCATTAATGATTTCTCCTTCTTTACTTCCATATTCATCAACTATAGCACTGCGCTCTGCTTCACGAATTTTTTGAATAATTACTTGTTTTGCTGTTTGAGCAGCAATACGTCCATAATCATCTTTATTTTCAAGAGGGAATACTATTTCATCTTCTAGTTTTACATCATTTTTAATCTTTTTTGCGTCTTCTATCAAGATATGATGTTCTTCATTAAAACGGACACGATTATCATCCTCATCTATCTCTTCTTCTTCGTCTTCATTAGTCATTCTGACTAATGATTCATCTACGACAATTTTAACTTGATAGAAATCCATAACACCTGTGTCTATATCTATCTTTGTACGTATTATCTGGCCCTTTTTCCCATAATCTTTTTTATAAGCTGCGGCGAGAGCTTGCTCTATAGCATCGATAATTTTCTCTCGAGGAATTTTACGTTCTTGCTCGAGTTGTTCAAGCGCCGACTTCATTGTTTTGAGGTCTAACATTTTTTTTAATTACAAATTACTGATTACTAATTATTAAATTAATAAAGAGAATCTGTTTTTTATTAAGTTGTTATTTAATTGTAATTTTTTACTGGCTACGACTCCACCTTAGTAAAAATAAAAGCCCGGTTCGAGGACGGACTTACATAAAATATGTTACCCCAATAATTTTGATTAGTCAATATTGCTAATTATATGTGTATAACTTTGATTGTATAATTTTATTTGTGTTATAATTATTGTAACTAAGTTATTATTATTAAGTGTAAATTTTTTTTATTATGAATTTATTAAAAAAGTTATCTATAGGGGCATTATCAGTGTTCTTGTTTTTATTTGTTTCTAATTATTTTATACCAATTGCCAGTGCTGGTAACATAGTAGTTACCAATGGTGCAATTGTTGATCTAACTGCTGATGCTCCTACACAGAGCTTAGCTTCAGTATCAACTCCAATTCAATTTGATACAAATATTCATAATACAGGAAGTGGTTCTACTGGAACTGGTTTTGATAATTCATGGAATATTTCTACTACTGCT
>CAIYVW010000028.1 GCA_903929735.1 uncultured bacterium | reverse complement strand
TTGTAACCTGGACCTATAACTGGATTATAAGGAGTTGTATTGTAAGTATAAGATGGATTGTTATTGTAACCTGGACCTATAACTGGATTATAAGGATTTGTATTGTAAGTATAAGATGGATTGTTATTGTAACCTGGACCTATAACTGGATTATAAGGAGTTGTATTGTAAGTATAAGATGGATTGTTATTGTAACCTGGACCTATAACTGGATTATAAGAATTAGTATTGTTGTAATTGTAAAAATCTAAATAATCCCAAAAAGAGGCCTCAGATTTTACAGGACTAGAAAAAACAGCTAAACCAAATATTAATATAGAAAGCATAAAATAAATCTTTTTCATACTCTTGTATTATATATCTTTTATTGACTTTTGTCAAATACAAAATAGACCTCCTATTTATAGATTCAATGATTTAATTTTAGCTCTTGTTTTAGCTCCAAAGTATCCATTTGCTGGATATATCTTATATGCTTTTTGCCATTCGGAAAGAGCCTGTTTTGTTAATTTACCAAAGTAAGTAGTTACCCCAAAAGATGATAATAATTTTGAGTAAGGACCTTTTTTTTGATTAATCAAAAAAAGTTGAAGAGATCTGACATCTTTATTTTTTATTCCTATTTCTAAATCTTTTTTTATTCTCTGAATCGAGGAAACATTTGCATTCACAGAAGGAGATATTAATGTGGGAACAGGAGAAATAGTCGTAGTATTTAATACAGGAATATTATTTCTTACTACAGTAGAATAGCCTCCTCCACCACCACCTCCCCCTCCACTGCTTATTATAATAATTTTAGGAGTAACATATTCAAAAGTATACAATGAAGAATTATCAGAAATCTTACAAACACGTAAATATATTTTAGTAGAAGGAGGGAATACTAATAAATCTGAATACAAAGTTCCGCTATTGCAATCTACAGGTGTTGAATCAGTAGAATATTTCATATACGTAGTAGGATTACTACCTCCTCCACTGTTACTATTTATAATATAAGAAAAACTAGTAGTAGAAGAATTACCCACATTATTACAAGCACGAACATATAGTGTCTCTGAAGATGGAATAGAGATAGAACCTGAATACAAAGTTCCATCTCCACAAGTCGCGGGTAATGAAATAGTTGAATATTTAATATAGTTACTACCAGTTGAACTTAAAGTAACAGACTGAGCAGTATCATATGTCCCAGCCACAGGAGAAGATTGTGGAGTAATAATAGGAATATCATTTATCATTATATCAATATTAAAAGTAGTATTTCCTCCAGAATTTGTAGCTGTTATCGTATAAGTAAAATTATCCAAAATGCCTGATGGAGTTCCACTTATTACACCAGTTGATGTATCTAAAGATATTCCAACAGGTAGACTAGGAAATACAGAATAAATTATATTTTGATCTGTGACAGTAGGACTAAGAGGTGTAATAGGAGAATTTCTAGTATAGATATTTGGAGTTGAATAAGAAAGATAGCTTGGAGCCATGTCATTAACCGTAATCATGATTCTATAAGTAGTAGTTCCACCTGTATTTAAAGCTGTAACAGTATAAGTAGCAAGACCAGAAGTTTCTAATGGTGTTCCACTTATAACACCAGTGTCTGAATTTAAAATTAATCCTGCAGGCAAATTTGGAGAAACTGAATATGTAACTCCTTGTCCTGTTACATTCGGAGATAAAGGAGTAATAGTACTATTTTTAATATAAACATTTGGAGAATTATAAGAAAGTGAAGACGGAGCAGCCAAAAGATTTTCTTTTATTTCCATGGCATTCAACATTCCATACCCCCAATTAGGATTTTTAGAAACAACAGAAACTTCGATTTCTCCATTTGTCGGTAAAACATCCAAAAATTCTACAGTGTCTGTAATATTACCTGAAACCAATAAAGATTTTGTAGTTGCTCCTATAGTATAGTCAGTATAATCCCTAATATTATCGTTTAGCCCAGCAGAAGTATAACCGAATAATTTAATATTATAAGTTTTAGAATTTTCTAATCCATATATTTTTATTATAGCTGGAGTTTCTGATGATCCATACAAACTAGCACTACTATCTAAAACAGCATCTGGATATAATCCTGAATTATTCCCAGTAGGATTTGATTGCAAACCACCATTGAATGGAGCAGTATTTGACAAAGAAAGAGTTGAACTTTGACCATCTGAATCCTTTAGATTTGATAAATCACCACAAAGTAAAGAATCCTTTCCAACATAAAAACTATTCCAATTATAAGTAGAAGGATTATAAGTATCACTATTTGAGGAAGAACAATTATTTGCAAAAGTAATTCCACCGTAAACCTTCACATACCAAGTTCTAAGAGGAACTACCACAGCATCCAATCTTCCAATAAAAGAAGTCTTAGCTGACCCAGAAGGCAACAAAGTTGCATAATTTCTAGCTAGATCAATATCTGATTTTCTTTTACTTATTTCTGCTGCTGATACAAGTGATTCAACTCTAGTAATATCATTTTTAGAATATGAATTTAACCCCCAATCTAAATTTATAAGACCAGTGTTCTTATTATCTGTATGATAAGTAAAGTCAGTTCCATAATTTATACTACTAATAGTCGCATCAGAATCTACAAGAAGTGAGAGAGCATAATTAGTCAAACTATTTGGAACATTAGAAGCATCTATATCAACAGTCAATTGATTCCCTACTAAATTCTGATTTAAAATAGAATTTTGCTTCACCATCATATAATCATAAACTTCTTCAGCTCCTGCAAACCAAACCTTATCATTTCCAAAACGTCCATAAGTATTCTCTATGTGATCCATTAGACTTTTCCATGAAGTCCAAGTCATGCCACCATTCCAATCAGGTGCATATGTACTAGTAGTTACCTGATGAGTAAACTCCTGAGCCCAATGCTTATCTACACCTGTACTACTTGAAGCAAGCTGATCTACATAATTAAAAAGACCTCCGGAATGTGGACCTCCAGGAAGATAACTAGATTCGTTATCAAACAATCTATACATAACTAAATGATTATTACTTATCGGATTACTTACATTTATATAGTCAGGAACATTTACAGTACTACCATCAAAAATAAAAGTATTACTCTGAGCAAAAACCCCTTTAAAACCTGTATCAAAGGATGGTTGTATGTAATTACTATCTCCATTTGGTAATACAACATGAGACATATTAAATGGCCCAGTAATACTTCCTGTATTACTTTTCAAATTGATATGAGAAGCAACTTCAGCATTATTTTGAGTTAATTCATAATTATAATCTAATGCACCTATTGCATGACCTCCTGGATCTCCGGTGTAATATTCATTATTAGGATCTCCAGGCAAAAGAGTAGTCGAAGTGTAACCATGATTAAAAACATTCCAACCATTATCTACAGCGTCCTGCAATTGTGTCCAATTTATATAACTAGGAGTATTAACATGGATATCTGCATAGTTACCATTCCTAGCATAGAACGAATAACCTGCACGAAAAGGTACATCGTTCCCAGCTCCATCTGTAAAGTATAAACCACCAAAATATTGACCAAGGTAATCTGAATATCCACCATTCATGTATTTAAAAGCAGTATCATAACCTCTAATATTTCCATCATCAAAAGAGTAACTTAAAGCAAAGTCCTTATTATATTTAAGAGTAGTCTTAGAAACACTAGCATGAGTAGGAACTGTAGAAAAAGTAATAACTAATGTTTTTGTGTTACTTGCTTTCGCAACATTATACGGAGATAATAAAGTCGTAAAACAAAGTGAGAACAATACAATAAAAGAAACTTTCCTCAAAAATTTTGATTGGATCATTTAAAAAATAAAATAAAATAATAAACAAATAAATTATAACATAATATTACGTATTTATAAAAAAACATTTACTTCTTGGTAAATGTTTTTTAAAATAATTTTTATTTATCTAGATCTAGTGTCTCATCTATGCGAATTTGCTCCACAAAATCAGGAACATGTGATACTAATATCATTGCACCTTTGAAGTCACTTAAGGCTTTAGCTATGACAGGCAAATGACGAAAGTTTATATGATTTGTCGGTTCGTCTAGAATTAAAAGTCCAGGCTTTGTAAGAACCAAAGTAGCAAAAGCAACTAGTCCCTTTTGCCCTTCTGACAAACTTCCTATCTGTGTATAAATCATATCTCCAGTTATTAAGAAACTGGCAGCGGTAGCTCTTATACTCTCTTCATGAACTTTTCCACTAACCTTTCTCATCGTATCTGCAAGTGATTCATAGACAGTGTCATTAAAATTAAGAGTAGAAAAATCTTGCCTATAATAACCAACTCTAACTTCTGGAGGTATAGAAATATCATCAACCTTACCTTTTACTATCGATTCTAATAAAGTACTTTTTCCAATACCATTTGGCCCTGAGAGTAATAGATGCTTATTCTTGCGAAGCTTTACATTTACTTTAATATTTTTAATTTTATGATTCTTATAAATAGGGACTGAAGAAAAAGTCACTATATCTCCTACATAATCATCCTGTGTAGGAATAATAAAATTTCTAATAGTTTTATCTTCTTTTCTAACATCTACTTTCTCTTCTTCAAGTTCTTCAGCTAAGTCACGCATACGTTTAGCAACAGCACGTAGATTACCACCTTTCATAGCAAAAGCATTCGCTTGATCTTTCTTCGCTTGAATTTCTTTTGTTAGAAGTGCATTCTTTCTATTCTCTCTTTCCATACGAGCTGTAATCTGATCTCGAACATCAGTATAGTTACCTACATATTGTTCTATTTTTCTAGTATAAACATCTAAATATAAAACTGCATCAGTAAATGAATTTAAGAAATGAGCATCATGTGAAATAACAATAACTGTCTTCTTATATTTCACCAAGAAATCAGTAAGATGCTCTATCCCCGCTTTGTCTAAATTATTTGTTGGTTCATCTAAAAGAAGAATGTCGGGTTCTTGTATGAGAGCAGAGGCTAAAAGAAGACGAGCTTGTTGCCCACCAGAGAAAGATTTTATAATTCTTTCATGAACTTTTTCATGACCTTTAAGATTAACAATTTCTAAAACATCATCTATCCTAGGGTCTATATCGTATATCTTTTCTGTAAAACATTTTTCGAAAAATTCTCTGACAGTTAAATCAAGTTCATCTCTTGGTATAACTTGACGAGAAAGAGCTATGGTTGTTCTTTGAGCTAAATGTATTTGTCCATCTTCTGGTTGCCTCTCTCCTGTAATAAGGGAAAAAAGAGTACTCTTACCAGCTCCATTCTGTCCCATTATAGTGACTTTCATACCACGACGAACAGAAAAATCTACACTTTCTAGTATAGTTTTATTGTGCCCATATTCAAAAGAAACTTTTTCAAAACGTATTACTACTTCTCCGTGAGCCATATAGGTTATTACTTTACCTTATTTTTCAATAAATAGAAAGGGATTTTCTCCCTAGATAGAGGCTTCGCCTCTATCTAGGGAAAGAAATCACCCAAGACGAAGACTATTCATGTGTAGACTATGACGTACTTCTTTATAATCTGGTACTGTTTTAGATACTAAATCCCAAAATACCTGAGAGTGATTAAACTCTTGTAAATGACAAATTTCATGAACTATTATATAGTCTGCTTGTTTTGAACTAAGGAGAACAATTTTGTAATTAAAATTTAAATTTCCTCTTTTAGAACAACTACCCCATCTAGTTTTCTGATTTCTTATAGCGACCTTACCCCATTTATAATTATAAAAATTATTATAATAATCTAGCCTTTCTTTTACTAGGACCCTTGCTTGTTCTTTGTATTTTAGATAATTTTTATTTTTACTAGAACTCCTGCGAGACGATAAGGAATTAGCTTTTTTATATAACTTTCTTTTTCTTAATCTAAAAAATATTCTTAATCCTTTTATCATTCTTCTTTATTTTTTAATTTCTTATATAAAGTACCAGTTAGAATCAGAATAAGAACTCCAATTAATAACATCACAAAAGGATGAAATTGAAAAAATTTAATTTCAGACAATATTCCTCTCATACCCTCACTTATCATGATAGCCCCAAAAATAACCAACAGAGTAAATAAAAGTGGATAACGAACTAAAAATGGTTTTGATTTTTGACTAAATAAATCATTCAACCTAGAGGTAAGTTCTTCTACTTTTTTCAATAAATCTAATTCATCTTTATTCATATAGGAATATTCTAACACAAATAAATAGCCTATCAAATAAAAAACTCTGGTAAACCAGAGTTTTTTATTTATAATATTTAAATTATTTCTTTTTCTTTGTTATAACCTTTTTTGATGGAGCCTTAGCTACAACTTTCTTAGCAGGGGCTTTAGTTACAACTGGAACTTTTTTAACTTCAACTTTTGCTACCACAGGAGCCACTTTAACTACTGGCTTAACATATGAAGATTGTGATAAAACTTTAGGAGAAGAAAGCTTCTCGATAGCACTTGTTAGACGATCAAGTTTTATATTTATCTCTCTAAATAGATTTTTCATATCATCTTGAGCTGGTGCTGATGCTGGTTTTGTAAAAGATGGAGTTGGTCTATCATTGAACTCTCTTCTTGGTGCACGATCATTACTAAACTCTCTTCTTGGTGCACGATCACCATCTTCTCTTTTACTACTAAAACAATCAGAACAGTAAATAGGTTTATCACCTGATGGACGAAAAGGAACTTCACAGTTCTTGTGACATTCATCACAAACTGCTTTATGCATAGTAACAGGACCTCTGTCTCCTCCTCTATTACCTCCAAAACTAGGACGACCTCCACCGTTTCCACCTCTAAAACCTCCACCTCTATTTCCTCCACCATTAAAATTTCCCATAAATTATATTTATATACCTGACTTATACTAGACAAGTGATTATTATTATGTAGTAATACTAGCCTTTTTGTCCTTAAAAAGCAAGAGATAATAAAAAATCCCATTAATTTTATAATTAATGGGATTTTTTATTGAGATACATTAAGCAGCTACTTCAGGTGCTACTTCTACAGCTGGAGCTTCTACTGTTTCTTCTGCAGCTACTTCAGGAGCAGCTACTTCAGCAGGAACTACTACTTCTTCTTGTTCATCCATATAGATATTTTAAATTAGATTATACTAAAACGACAAATGAAGTATACTACACATAGTATATATGTGCTAATTATATTTTGCCTATTAAATCTATTTCTGGAGTAAGAACTGCTTCTCCTGGTTCCCAGCTAGCAGGACAAACATCTCCTCCATGCTCTCTGACAAATTTAGCTGCTTGTAATTTACGAACCATTTCTTTTGCACTTCGTCCGATGTTATTGTCATGAATCTCTATTGTTTTCAATATACCATCAGGGTCGATAATAAATGTACCTCTCAAAGATAAACCTTCATTTTCAATATAAGTTCCAAAAGCTTTAGCAACATTACCAGTAGGGTCTGCCAGCATAGGAAAATTAATTTTACTTATTGCCTTAGAGTTATCATGCCATGCTTTATGAGCAAAAGCTGTATCAGTACTAATACTCATAATCTCGCCTCCTAAACTTTTTACTTCTTCGTAATGGCTAGCAGCATCTTCAAGTTCAGTAGGACAAACAAATGTAAAATCAGCAGGGTAGAAAATCAATACAACCCATTTACCTTTATAAGAAGAGAGCTTTACTTTATTTATATTATTATTCTGATATGAATCTAATTCAAAATCAGGAACTATCGAATTTATATTTATCATAACAAAATGATATCAAATATTATAACAAAATCAAAACTCAAATTTATAGCAATATTCCATGTAAATCTATCATTTTAATATAATAAAATAGTCTGATATAATCTTTGTATGAAAAAAGCTTTCTTAATGACCTTATTTATAATAACTTTTATTACAAGACCTACAATTCATGTAAATAATGCTTATGCTGCTCAAGCTACTACACATGATTCTTCTTTAGTATCACCTGACAAAATAAAAATCCTTGTCTATCATTCCATAGCACCTACTCCTAAGAAAAAGGAATCTACTATGACACTACACTACCGTATTAAACCTAGCGTATTTGAATCACAAATGAAATATTTGAAAGATAATGGATATAATACTATTACATTTAGTACACTAGTAAAAAGCATCCAAGATGGAACCAAACTTCCATCAAACGATGTAGTTCTAACTTTTGATGATGGATGGAAAAATCAATATACTTATGCATATCCAATTCTCAAAAAATATAATTATATCGGCACATTTTTTATTATTACAAGCTATCCTACTGGAAAATATCCAGCCTATATGAGCTGGGATGAAATTATCTCTTTAGATAAATCTGGAATGGAAATAGGGTCACACACAGTTCATCATTTGAATTTAGCAAAATCAAAAAATCAAAGTATACAAGAAGAAGCTACAAATAGTAAAAAAGTTCTAGAAGAAAAAATTGGTCATACAATAAAGACTTTTGCCTTCCCCGATTATGCACACAACCAAGCAACAGAACTTGCTATAAAGAATGCTTCATATGCAGGTGCTCGCGTCGGATACGGCAAATATAAAAATAACATAGATCATATATATGAACTTACTTCTCAAGAAGTTGTAAATAATCCAAATCCATTCTTAAGCAAGAGAATAGCTGATTAAATAAATTAGATAAATTTTAGAAAATTCCGCTTTTACAAGCGGATTTTCATTTTGCTGGGAGTCTGGGACTGTATCCGAACAATTCTTGAAACTAATAATTAAAATTTTGATTTTGCTGCTAAATAGATAGGTAAAGATACTCTGAATCCTTCGGAAAATTTCATGTCGGTTGAATTTTCTATCATTTCTTTAAGAACAACCTTAGGGTCAGCCCAGTACACATCACGAACTTCGTCTTTTTGTAATTCTCCAGGTACTCCAACACAGGAAAAAATTTTCATAACATGAACACTCTGTCCACCTACACCAGAAATACCATTACCAACAAAATTAAGTTCAATATTTTCTATACCAAGCTCTTCCTTTAGTTCACGCTTTGCAGTATCGATATATTCTTCTCCTGGGTCAACGTGGCCAGCTGAAGAATGGTCTAGGCTGCCTGTCATACGAACTTGTATCAAAATTTTATCCTGTGAATTTTCAACATAAATAACAGCGATGCGATGCGGAGTACCGTTTTCATGAGCTTCCGCTCTAGGCATAGTTCCTGTTACTTCGTCTTTTTCATTTACAACAACTACATCATTTTTCATATGTGTATTATATCAGAAAACAACCTAGTAATAGAACTTAATTTCTCATATAAAATATAGATTAAAAACGGGTGCTGTCTGTCATGGATAAAATCCGAACCTTTTTCCAAAACAATCCGAATGAAATCTAATCTCACGCTCGACGTTGGTTATTAATTTGAATCTATCTACTACGCTCTACTAATGTATTAATTCGCTAAAAATGCGGACTCG
>CAIYVW010000027.1 GCA_903929735.1 uncultured bacterium | reverse complement strand
TATATGATATAATGTTTTTATAAGATTTGTTTTTATTATTAATTATTACTAATCTCTATATATGATTAAAAAATTCGTGAGTTTTGTCTTAATGTTGGGTGTCGTCGCTTTGAATCTTGGATACTTGATGATGCCGAAAATGACATCAGCTGCAGGATCCTTAACTGCTTTTTCTGACACCGTCTCAAATCTAACTGCATCAACAGCAGCAAACCACACTATTGTATTTACAACTCCTACAGGGGTAGCATCAGGTGCTACTATAATTCTTACTTTTAATAATAGTACTAATACTGGTTCTGTTGCATATACTGATGTAGACTTACAAGATAACGGTTCAGACGTAACTTTAGCTGCAGCTCCATCAGGAGCTACTTGGGGTTTTGTGAATACTCCTTCTACTGTACTTACTTTTACAAATGGTACTACAGCTGTTACAGCAGGACACGTAATAACAATTAAAATTGGTACAAATGCTACTTTTGGAGTTACTGGTGTGAATAGAATAACTAATGGTACAGCAGGTTCTACTATTCTTCGTATTAGTGGTACTTTTAGTGACTACGGATCTGTTTCTATGGCAATAGTAGCCAATAGTATAGTAGTTGTTTCTGCTGAAGTTCTTGCCTCACTTTCATTTACAGTTTCAAGTAATAGTCTTTACTTTGGTAACTTAAGTTCATCTACTTCATGTTTTGCACAAAATTCAAATCCTGGATATGTAACCTGCCCTACAACAGCTGAAGCAGAAGCCTTTAATATGACAGCTGCTACTAATGGTACATCTGGATATACTGTATCAGTTTCAGGCCCTACTCTTACTTCAGCAGGTAATACAATAGCAGCATTAGCAAGTAATACTGCTTCTTCTCCTGGATCTGAACAATTTGGAATGAGAGCCACAGTAACAGGAGCTGGATCGGGAACTGTATCTTCTCCTTATGCTGCGTCCGGATATGCTTATACAGGAGTAGCATCGCCTGCTACTGTAGCAACATCTTCAGGTCCTAGTTTAACTAACACATATTCAGTTCGTTATTTAGCTAACATAGCAGCTCTAACAAAAGCTGGTAGTTATACAACAGCTCATACTTATGTAGCAACAGGTAACTTTTAATAATTATTATATTATCAATTAATTAATCATATGAAAATAAAAAACATAAATCGTCATTTCGTTCTAGGTCTAGCTTCGTTCTTGTTCTTAGTATCAACACATAATGCTTCAGCCCTAACTATTTCACCTGCCAGAATAGAGGTGAGTGGAGATGCAGGAACTTCTATCACTAAAGAGATTACACTTTCTAGTGATAGCAAATTAGCCGACGAGACTTTTTATGTAACTTATTCTAATTTTGAGGCAGATGGAGAGACAGGTAGTCCTAAATTTGTAGAGCCAAAAGGAGATATTGGTACTTGGATGACTTCAGAGAAAATAATTTCTTTAAAGCCTAATGAATCAAAGAAAGTATCTTTTACAATCGCTATTCCTAAAGATGCCTACTCTGGAGGTCACTATGGAGCTATCTTCTTTGGAAATAATCCAGGAGATGCAGGACAGGTTTCTGTTGGTGCTAAAACAGGTACAATTATTCTTTTAACTGTTAACGGAAGTGTAGTAGAGGCTGGAGGTTTATCTTCATTTGGAACAATAGGTTCTAAAAAAGTTTTCAATTCTCTTCCTGTATCCTTCTCGTATAAATGGAGAAATGATGGTAATGACAGAGTCAAGCCAGCAGGAAATATTACAGTTCGAAATATGTTTTATATGCCTGTTACAAAAATAGAAGCAAATCCAGTTTCAGGAAATATTCTACCTCATTCAACTCGTAATTTTGCAGATAATTTAACTTGGAGCAACTATCCATTATCTAAAGATGAAGTTATTTCTAAATCTTTCTTTGGTCAAGCTTCTTATCAGTGGAAAAATTTCGCTCTAGGTATGTACTTTGCTAATCTTGATTTAGTTGCTGGAACAACTCACAGTACTAAGACTGCTATCTTCTTTGTCTTACCATGGCAGTTAATTGTTATTATCTTAGTCATATTAATAGCCATCTTCTTTATAGGAAGAATGTTATTAAAGGCTTACAACAAAAGTATTATTGAGCAAGCTCGTATGGCTGTAAAAACTCCAGACGATGCTAGTCATGCCTAATAGACACTCGATAAATAAATTAATTATTGTTTTTGTATTGATATTAGTTTGTAGTCCACAAATGTTGTTTGCTGATACTATATCTGATGTTGTGACCATATCAGCATATGTAGTTCCTACTACTCCAGTCTCTCCTGCGAGTGATACTACAGGTAGAGGAACTATTATAAACATGCCTACTGTTATTAACTTCTCGGGTAGAACACAAATATTTTCAAAGGTTCTTTTGTTTAAGGATGGAAAATATATAGATTCAGTAGAGACAGATAGAAATAATAATTTCTATCTGTCTCTTACTGTTTATGATACAAATATATATAACTTCATTCTTTACGGAGAAGATGTAAGCGGCAAGAGGACAATACCATTTTCTATAGATGTCTATACTAAAAAGGCTACAATAATAAATATATCAAATATAAATTTATTAAATTTAACTAAAATTGATAATGTAGTTCCTGCGAATTCATGCTCCCAGCTGATAGCAGATTTAAATTGTGATAATAAAGTAAACTTAATAGACTATTCTATAATGGTTTACTGGATGAATAAAGTTAATCCTCCTAAGAAAGTAGACTTGAACCATGATGGAAAAATTTCTTTAATTGATTTTAGTATAATGATGTATCACTG
>CAIYVW010000026.1 GCA_903929735.1 uncultured bacterium | reverse complement strand
TAAATTAATCTAAAAAATACTCCCTAGAAAGAGCTCCTTAAAAATGAAAAAAGTTAATTTTTCTATATTATTACTAGTAGTAATAATTATGTTATCAAGCTGTGTTTCCTCCTATTATGCTACACAGCGACGACCCTTCCCTACAGAAGCAATTGGTGGATATGGAGTTGGTATATATCCTTATTATCACCAACAAGGTGTTCTTATCTATGAAAGACATCATCATAAGAGAACACAAATGTATAAATCAAAAAATCATAACCCCTACAATAAAAAGTAGGGGTTATATTTGTATTTAATTCAATTTTCATATATAATCGAGTCTAATATACATGCGGGATTAGTTTATCGGTAAAATAACAGTTTTCCAAACTGTGGTGAAGGGTTCGACTCCCTTATCCCGCACAGATAAAATACCAGCTTAGGCTGGTATTTTTGTGCGTGATAGTAAGCAAACTGTTTTGCTCATGTAAGGGAAGTATAAAGCTTTTCATTAAAATTTAGGTAAAGCTAAATTTGTTGAAAAGGCATACTGTTCCTGTAAGGAAAGACTTCCCTTATCAAATAACAACCGAAACAAAAAGGTATACTGTAATCGTGAATTAGCACATTGACCTACTGGGTAAAGAAAGATACCCCTTGCCTCTCCTACAATATCACATTCTCTACCACTCTAACTCTTGCCATTCTTTTACCTATATCCAAATAAACAACCAACAGATCAAATTGCCATGGTGTATTCCCTATTCTTTTATGGATTAAATATGTTTGAATTGTCCTTGATAATCTTTTAAGTTTCCAAGGATGCATATTATCTTCAGGTCTATTAGTTTCATATGAAACATTATCAATATTTTCTACGCTCTTAGACTTAACCTCAATAAAGTATA
The DNA here is from genome assembly GCA_903929735.1 of uncultured bacterium. Lineage (GTDB taxonomy): Bacteria > Patescibacteriota > Minisyncoccia > Phycocordibacterales > UBA9973 > UBA8515. Next base: position 19,411 of record CAIYVW010000026.1, on the reverse strand, counting down.
ATTTATCATTATTCTGAGCTATTATATCAATTTCACCCCATTTCTTTGTATAATTTCTTTCTAAAACAGAAAAACCATGTTTCATGAGAAACTTACAAGCTATATCCTCTCCTAACTGACCTATTTTTTGTGAATTTGAAGTAAAATTCTTCATAATCAAGACTGTTACACATGTAACAATCATTAAATTGTTTCACGTGAAACATAATTATGTCTTTAATAGACAACATTAATATATAATTCTTGTATTTTATAAAATAACTATATAAAACAATATATAATTTATAATTTACAAAAATGTCTTTCATTACTATAAGTACATATAATTATGTCTTATAAACAATACACACATAGTTATACACATAAATGTTAATTTTTAAGGATTATTTATGTGTATAAAGGACTAATAAAGGTCAGTAATTATTCTAAAGGGATATCTTATTTAAACTTATATTGTGCGCTCGGCAGGAATCGAACCCACATCCACGGTTCCGAAGACCGGTACTCTATCCGTTGAGCTACGAGCGCTATAATTATATCAATTAACAAATGTATTATACATTATTTACAATCCTTTACAAAATAACCTTAATTATCAAAGTAAATATCTAATTGCATTTAATCAGTAAAAATACTATAATATCAAACAGTTATTAATAGTTTGCGGGGTTGGTTTAGTGGTAGAACACGTCCTTGCCAAGGATGAGACAGGAGTCCGATTCTCCTACCCCGCACAAATATAACAATATAATTTATGGCAAATATGCCTAATATAAATAACTCAAACATACCTAATTATGTTACACGTGTAACTGAGACTATTGAAAAAGCCGGTTATGAGGTCTTTCTTGTTGGTGGCTGTGTGCGTGATCTAATAATGAACAAAGAGCCAAAAGACTGGGACATAACAACAAATGCCAAACCCGAAGAAATAATATCATTATTTGAAAAAACTATATATGAAAATAAATTTGGCACAGTAGGTGTTTGTATAGAAAAAGGGGAATTAGAAGCATCAGACGTTACACATGAAACAAAAAATAGAGACATAGAAATATCTTCTATTGTTACACATGAAACCAAATATCATATTTTAGAAGTAACACCTTACAGAACAGAAGCTAAATATAGTGATTTAAGACACCCAGATGAGATAAAATTTAGTGATAATATAGAAGAAGACCTTAAAAGACGAGATTTTACTATCAATGCTTTGGCCTATAACCCAAGTAAAGGACAAATAATTGATCTTTATAAAGGACAAAATGATATAAAGGACAAAGTAATAAGAGCAGTAGGTAGTCCAAATGATAGATTCCAAGAAGACGCATTAAGAATGCTTAGAGCAATACGCTTCTCTTCTGAAATAAATTTTGCCATTTCTTACGACACAATGCAGGCCGTATCAGATAATTCAAGTCTTATTAAGAACATTTCATTTGAAAGAATAAGAGATGAATTTACAAAGATTATCATGTCAGAGAACCCAGTTGCAGGTATTGGCTTATTACAAAAATTAAACTTACTTAAATATATAATTCCTGAACTAGAAGAGGGGATTGGCTGTGAACAAAAGGGTGCACATATATATGATGTATGGGAACATTTACTTCATGCTCTTGATCATGCCGTACAAAAGAATTGGTCACTTGAAATAAGACTTTCAGCTCTTTTCCATGACATAGGTAAACCAAGAACTAGACGCTGGGATGGAACAAAAGATGGAGGAAAAGGAAAATACACTTTCTTTGGTCATGAAGTAATAGGAGAGAGAATCACTAAGCAAATAATGGAAAGGCTTAAATATTCTAAAAAAACTTCTGATTTAGTATTAAAACTTGTAAGAGGTCATATGTTTTTCTCAGATACAGAAACAATTACTCTTTCAGCTGTACGTAGAGTTGTACAAAATGTAGGGAAAGATCATATATGGGAACTAATGAACGTCCGTGAATGTGACAGAGTGGGAATGAAGAAGAAAGAAGCTCCATATAGACTACGTAAATATCATGCGATGATAGAAGAAGTGCTCCATGATCCTATCTCCGTAGGACAACTTGCCATAGATGGAGAGTATTTAATAAAAGAAATAGATATAAAACCAGGACCAAGAATGGGATACATTTTAAATGCACTCCTTGAGGAGGTCCTAGATGATCCATCAAAAAATGATAAAGAACATTTAAGTGAATTAGTTAGATCTCTAAATATGTTAGGGGATAGTGAATTGAAAACATTAGGGGACAGAGGAAAAGTAAAAAAAGACAAACTAGAAGAAGAAGAAATAAATAAACTTCACAAAAAGCATGGGGTATAAAAAAGCGGTAGATACAAAAGAGTATCTACCGCAATTCTCATTACTTCAAAAAAAGAAAAAACTAAAACTGCAACAATGTGCTGAAAAAACTTTTACTTCCATCTATATACTACACCTAATTATATGTTTATGTCAATCATTATCGGGCTATGATCAGAACCTAGATAGTCATTTAAGTTTTTGAAACTTTTTACTTTTTTAAGTAAAAGTTGATTTATAAAAAAGTAATCTATTCTCCATCCCACGTTCCTGTCTCTAGCTCGAGTCTTCTGATCCCAATATGTATAGACATCTTTTTTATCTGGATATAAATTTCTAAAAGTATCCACCCATCCATTGTTCACAAGTTCGTCTATCCAAGCTCTTTCAATAGGGAGGAAGCCTGTACTCTTTTTATTCTCTTTTGGACGAGCCAAATCTATTTCATTATGAGCTGTGTTTACATCTCCAGTAAAAATTACATTATGACCTTCATCTTTTAATTTATTTATAAATTTCAGAAAGGCATCATAAAATTCTAATTTATATTTAAGTCGTACTGGTCCACCACCACCATTAGGAAAATAACAATTTATCAAAATAAATTTTTCATAATAAGCAATCACAGTTCGTCCCTCATCATCAAAATCTTTAATTCCTATCCCATACTCAACCTTTAGAGGAATTGTCTTCGAGTATATTGCAACACCTGAATATCCTTTTCTTTTTTTAGAAAAGGAAAAGTAAGAATGATAACCTTTTAAATTTCTTGTATCTAAATCTAACTGATCTGGTTCACATTTTGTTTCTTGAAAGCAAACAATGTCTGGGTCATTAAAAGCAAACAGGGGAGTGAAGTTTCCTTGTCTTACTGTCGCACGCAAACCATTTGTATTCCAACTTATTATTTTCATAAATTATATTTATTATTTTATTTATCATATTATAGAGATACAACCTCCTGGGTCAGATAGAGGTTGGACCTCTATAATAATCGAAGATTGTATATCTTTACTATTTCTTCTGAAAAAGAGTTTCTAATAGAGCTACCTCATTAGGTCTTTCTACAAATTCGATATCTTGCTCTATTGGATTTAATTTGTGATTAAAAATATCTTTCATTTCCTCTTTACTAAAAAAATGATAATGAACTCCATACTTTTCAAATTCATTACTCTCTGAACCTTTTGGATAAAATTTAAAAAATTGCTGCGTCTCCTTAGATAAAGAAGTATTTAGATAAAATCCTCCAGGTTTTAAGACTCGACTTATTTCACTTGCATATTGACCCCAATCTTCTTTGTATAAATTTTCCATTAAACCAAAGTCACAAACACCATCAAAACTATTATCTATAAATGGAATGTCGAGAGCACTACCTTCTACAAATTTAAGCTTACCAGAAAGACCCCAGTTTTTTATTTCTTCATTTGTTTTTTTTACAATATTTCCTTCAAAGTCTAAACCTATAACAGAGAATCCTGACTCTGCTAATTGCTTAGCAAAAAGTCCTCTACCTGATCCTACATCTAAAACCATTGATTCCTTAGGAAGCTCTTTCATTAACATTTTACCTCTATTCTTTATTGAGAGGTTTGTCCAAATATCACTACCTGTTCTATATGCTATTTCAAAATAATTTTTATGTTCTTGATAATCCATATTTTTATTATATCAGTAAAAATAATAAGTAAAAAATTATATTCAGTTCCACTTTCCATAGACCCTTTCGAATGGTACGGATATTTTCTTGCTAGAAAATTCCTCGTGCTCGTATCGACAGCCTCGCAAGCCCCTTCTTAAGAACTATAAAAAGTTACACTAAATATTTAATTTGAGTGAAACTTCTTATGGACATCACGAAGTTGCTTGTCCGTTATATGTGTATATATTTGTGTCGTTGCTATATTAGCATGACCCAACATCATTTGTACGGAACGGATATCAGCTCCATTCGAAAGTAAATCAGTTGCAAATGAGTGACGAATAACGTGAGGAGTAACTTTTTTCGAAATACCTGCTTTTACTGCATAGAATTTCACAATTCTTTCTATGGACCGTTGTGTTAATCGGTTACCTTTCCCTATATTACTTGAATACTGTATGAATAACGGTTCATCTAAGTCTTTCCTATTTTTCAAATACTGCCTTATTGCATCTTTAGCTGTATCAGAAAGAAATACTACACGCACCTTTTCTCCTTTACCTCGAACAGAAAACTCATCTTTGGATAAATCTAAATCTCTATTAAGCGAACATAGTTCAGAAAGACGAAGACCTGTCGAGAAGAATAATTCAAGTATAGCTTTGTCTCTTAGAATTTTTAAAGTATCATTCTTCTTTCCAGATATATTTTCTATGAGTGGAGCTTTCAAAAGTCTATTTAACTCATCTACTGAGATAAGATCAAGTGACCTCTCTTTTATTTTAGCCAAGTCTATCCTATCTGGGGGAAGGGAAGTTATTTCTCTTTTCATTAAATATTTAAGAAATGAACGAATTGCTATTAAATGATAGTTTTGAGTATTTTTCTTTAAGGTTCCTGATTGTTGTCCTCTTATCTTAACTCCAGGCTGTCTATTAAGATGGAGCCTGAACTCGCGAATTTTATCATCCGTAATATCTTTTGGTTTATCTATTTTAGCAAAATCAAAAAAACGACTTATGTAATGATCATAATTGTTCACAGTCTTAAGACTGTTTCCTTTTTCTATTTCTACATGCTCTAGGAATTCTCTTTTAAGTTGTTCAAGCTCAGTTGCCATAGTCGTACAATAATTATATCACAGAAACAGCAGATGTTGGACCTCTGAATACACAAGACTTCCAATGTCTGCTGTTTTTACTCCATCAAACCCCACCTCTTGCATTTCTTTACAACTTGTGCTAATATGTGTCAATCATGTTAACAACAAAGAAAAAGCAAAATATTATAAAGAAGAATCAGCTTCATGATAAGGACACAGGTAGCCCTGAAGTTCAGATTGCAGTTCTTTCTAAAAGAATCGACGAATTAGCAGATCATCTTAAAATACACAAAAAAGATAATCACTCACGCCGAGGATTAATCAAAATGGTAGCAGACCGCAGAACACACCTTAAATATCTAGAAAGGACAGATAAAGCCAGACACGAAAATGAAGTTAAAAAAATAAAAGCTTAACAAAAATCTCTGACTTCGGTCAGAGTTTTTTGTTATGATATAATAATCTAGTGGATAACTAGAAATCGCCACAAAATAGCTCTTATCAAAATGCACACATAATTTTCTGCTGAAAATTTGCTCTGCTCGGACCATCGTTCTGAGCAAGATACTTTTTAAAGACTATTTTGTTTTGATTTCTAGTTAGGTCGAAAATTTTAATATTAAAATAAAACAACAATATGAGTATAATAAAACACAAAGAACAGAGGGTAGGAGTTTTTATCGACACATCGAACCTATACCACTCTGCTAAAAATTTATATAAAAGAAAAGTAAATTTCGGTGCAGTATTGAAAGATGCTGTAGCAGGAAGAAAATTAGTACGTGCAATAGCATATGTTATTACAAGTGAAGGAGGTGAAGAGAAAAACTTTTTCGATGCACTAACAAAACTTGGAATAGAAACTAAGACAAAAGAATTACAAATTTTCTCTGGTGGTGCGAAGAAGGGGGACTGGGATGTTGGTATATCGGTAGACGCTATGAAAATGGCTCCGAAACTTGATGCTGTAGTTCTAGTTGCTGGTGATGGAGATTTTGTTCCACTAGTAGAATATTTACAAAGTACATCTGGTGTCCAAGTTGAAGTCGTATCATTTGGCAAAAGTTCTTCAATGAAATTAAAAGAACAAGCCGATGATTTCCTCGATCTATCAGCTAATCCAAGAAAATATCTGATATATTAAAAAAAATAAATAGAAATATTTTAGTAAAAAACTCTCTTTGAAAAAGGAGAGTTTTTTGCTATGCTTTAGGCATTAATAGGTAATTAAGCTAATCTCCGGACAATTAGAGTTGAAGCCATAGACAGTATAAATATGGGTTTCAAAACTAGAGTCTGGAGACTAGCTCGCAAATATTATGGAAAGTAAAGAATATGAAGTAGAGATCGGTGGCAAAAAAATTGTCGCAATGTTTTCTGATTTAGCAAACCAAGCCAACGGCTCTGTGATTTTAAAATCAGAGGGAACAGTCGTCATGGCTACAGCAGTCATTTCAAAAGACGGAAGTAAGAATTTAGGATTTTTTAATCTAACAGTTGAGTACTTAGAAAAGTTTTATGCAGCTGGAAAAATTCTTGGTGGTCAATACAACAAGAGAGAAGGAAGACCAAGTGACCAAGCCATTCTTGCAGCTCGTATGATAGATAGAACTATTCGTCCACTTTTTGATCAGCATATTAAAAATGCAGTACAAGTTATTGTCACAGTTATAGCTGTGGGTAATACTGATCCAAAAACTTTAGGAATTAATGCTGTTTCAATTGCACTTCATATGTCAAACATTCCTTGGAATGGTCCTATAGGAGCAGTTCAAATAAGTAAAACAAAAGAAGAACAAACTCTAAAAGTAAACCACTACATACCATCAGCAGATGAATCTGTATACACACTTGATTTACTTGTATGCGGAAAAGACAAAACTATTAATATGATAGAAGCCATGTCTTATGAATTAAGTGAAGATGAAATGGGCCAATGTTTTGATTTGGCTTCAAGTGAAATTTCAAAATGGGAAGACTTTCAGAAAAAGCTTTCAGCTGATTTTGGAAAAGAAAAATTAGTATTTCCAAAAATAGAAATTGAAAAGTCTGTAATAGAAATATTTAATGAAAAAGTTAGACCAATGCTTGAAGAAAAACTTTTCAGTAGTGAAAGTAAAAAAGTTACAAAAGAAGCTGAAGATCTTTGGAATAAAATTCTAAATGAGAAATATCCTGAAGAATCTGATGATGCCATCAAAAGTGCATCAGAAGATTATCTTCATTTATACTTGGATGGTGCGTTTCACAAAATGGCATTACTACAAGGAATAAGAGCTGACGGAAGAAAAGTAGATGAAGTAAGAAAACTTTTCGCTAAAGCAGGAGGAATATCTGATGTGTTACACGGTTCTGGAATCTTTTATAGAGGAGAGACTCATGTACTTTCTGTTTTAGCTTTAGGTGGACCAGAAGATATGCTTCTTGTTCAGGGTATGGAATCTGAATCCAAGAAACGTTTCATGCATCATTATAATTTTCCTCCATACTCAGGAGGTGAGACAGGTAGAGTCGGAGGAATAAATAGAAGAGAAATGGGTCATGGATTTTTAGCAGAGAAAGCTCTTACTCCAGTTATTCCTGATAAAATAAATTTCCCTTATACTATTCGTGTAGTTTCAGAATCAACTGCATCAAATGGTTCCACTTCACAAGCTTCCATATGCGCAGCTACTCTTGCACTTATGGATGGAGGAGTACCCATCAAAACTCCAGTTGCTGGAATTTCTGTTGGACTTATGGCAGATGAAAAAGATGTTAGTAAATATGTTTTGCTTACAGACATACAAGGACCTGAAGATCATTATGGAGATATGGACTTTAAAGTAGCTGGAACAAAAAATGGAATAACAGCTATCCAACTCGATGTAAAAGTTGATGGTGTTCAAATAAAAATTTTGAAAGAAGCCCTACTTCGTGCAAAGCAAGCTCGTCTAGGAATTCTTGAAACTATTACAAAAGAAATAGAAAAACCTCGTGATAATATTTCTCCAAATGCCCCAAAGATTTTAACTGTTAAAATTAAAAAAGATCAGATAGGCATGGTTATAGGACCAGGAGGTAAAAACATAAATGCAATTCGTGAAGCTACAAATACAGAAATTACAATAGAAGAAGATGGCATAGTTTTTGTAACGGGTAAAAATGGAGGAGCAGATGATGCTATAAAAATAATTTCAGAAATGACTCATGAGTATAAGATAGGAGAGATGGCAGAAGGTGTAGTAGTTAAGATTATGGACTTCGGTGCTTTTGTAAAAATAGGATCTGACACAGAAGGACTTGTACACATATCTGAGATCGCCCCATTCCGTGTAGAAAAAGTTTCTGATATTATTAAAGAAGGAGATAGAGTTCCTGTAAAAATAATTAAAGTAGATGAAAGAGGTAGACTAAACTTTTCTATTAAAGAAGCTAATAAAGATTTCTTCAAACCTAAAGTTTAAATTAAAATGCAAGACAATAATTTACAACCTAAAAATAATGAGAAATTAAAAACTGTCAGAACTTATTTATCTGACATGGCAGATACAGTGAGAGAGAATGAAATATCCGTTATCAAAGTTGCAATGGCAGAACAGAAAAAGAGAGAGGTGGAAGATCTTTATCTCAAAGAAGAAGGAACTCCTATGTCAAAAACATTATGGATAGTGGGAAGTATAATTCTTATTATCGGCGCAAGCTTGGGTTCTTATTTCCTCATACAGAAAAAAATTCAAAATAGTAAACCCGTACAGATATCAAAAGTAGAAACTGTAATTTCTTATGATGAATTATATCCTGTTAATTTGTCTGATGAAGATATTCTAGTAAGTAAGTTAATCTCTGCACGGAAATATGCAAACACTTCAAACAAAGAAAATTCAATAAAATATATTCCTTTAACAAAAGATGTATCTGGAGTTAAACAAAATATTTCTAATAAAGAATTTTTTGATAGAATATCTTCTACTGCACCTTCATCATTTGTAAGGTCTCTTTCAAGCTCATATATGATTGGTACATACAAAAAAGATTACTCTCTTAATAATAAAGCAAATCTATTTTTAATTTTTCAAATAAATGACTATAGCTATGCTTATGCCGGAATGCTTGAATGGGAAAAAACAATTGCAAAAGACATGTATGATTTATTTGAATTTAATACAAACAAAAATAGACTACAAGTAACTGAAAATAAATTTAAAGATATAATAATGTGGAACAAAGATGCAAGAATTATTTACAATGAAAATGGTACCCCTATGCTTTACTACATTTTTGTCGACAATAACAACCTAGTAATAACAGATAGCGGAGATGCTATTAAAGAAATTATAGATAGAATAAACATAAAGAACATTAAGCCGCTTTAGATTGCCATTTACTAAATTAATGATAATATTAAGTTATGGAAAAGAATAAAATTAAATTAGAAGAGGAAAAGAAATTACTAGAAGAAGAATTAAAATCTTTAGGTAAGTTTGATAAAGAAACTGGTGACTGGGAGGCTATGCCTGAATCTGAAATAAACAAGCAAGAAGTTTCAGATGATGGAGACATGGCAGAAAGAGCTGAAGATTACGAAGAAAGATCAAGTAAGTTATCTGCTTTAGAATCAAGATTAGAAGATATTAATAATGCTTTATCTAAAATAGAAATAGGTAATTATGGTGTCTGTGAAGTTTGTGGGGGAAAAATAGAGGAAGAAAGAATAGAAGTAAATCCAAGTGCTCGCACATGCGAAGCAGATATGAATAAAGTTATATAGTTTTAAAACAGAGAGTTATATTTAACTCTCTGTTTTAGTTTTTATGTCATTCTCAAGAATATACTCAGCACAAACACATCTTTTAAAAGGAAAAGTTGTAACAGTGGAAGTAGACATCACAAAGAATACTTTGCATTCTTTTACTTTGGTTGGATTACCAGATAAGGCTGTAGATGAATCAAAGGATAGAATGAGTTCAGCTTTAAAAAACTCAGGGTATAATTCTCCTAAAAATCAAAACCAAAAGATTGTAATATCTTTATCACCAGCAGATCTTAAAAAAGAAGGTCCTTATTTTGATCTTGCTATCGCTCTTGCATATTTACTTTCTGCTGATGAAATAAACTTTAATCCAGAAAGTAAAATATTTTTAGGAGAGCTCTCTTTGAATGGAGAGCTAAGACCTATTAAGGGAGCTCTACCTCTAACAGAAGCAGCTAAAAATGCAGGATATAAAGAAATATTTTTACCTATTGAAAATGCTGAAGAAGCTGCTTTAGTTGATGGAATAATAATTTATGGGGTTAAAAATTTAAAAGAAGTTATTGATCATATATACATACCCAAAAAAGATAAAAAAGGTAATTTATTAGAGGCAGAAAGACCTAAAATTCAATCATTCCCAAAGACAGAAATAAAACCTAAAGAAAAAATTAATAATATAGATTGGAGTGATATTAAGGGTCAGGAAGGAGCAAAAAGAGGACTAGAAATAGCAGCCTCTGGAGGTCATAATATAGCCATGTCTGGACCTCCCGGCACAGGTAAAACAATGTTGGCTAGAGTATTTTCTAATGTTCTTCCTAATTTAAGTAAAGATGACTGTTTAGAAATAACAGGAATTCATTCAATAGTAGGATTACTTGAAGATACAATAATTACAGACCCACCTTTTAGAGCTCCACATCATACAGCAAGTTATGTCTCTATGATAGGTGGAGGAGCAAATCCTAAGCCTGGAGAAGTAACTCTTGCTCACAAAGGAGTATTGTTCTTAGATGAATTTCCTGAATTTGAAAAAAGAGTTCTTGAGTCACTACGTCAACCATTAGAAGATAATGTTGTTTCTATTTCAAGAGCGAGAGGGTCTGCTATATTCCCATCAAACTTTATTTTAGTAGCAGCCATGAATCCTTGCCCTTGCGGGAATAAAGGAAATAAACAGAAAAATTGTATATGTAAACCAATGGATCTAGATCGCTATAAAAGAAAATTATCAGGACCTATAATGGATCGTATAGATATTTGGGTTACAGTTGGTAATGTCGATTATGAAAAATTATCAAATATAGAACAAGTCGGTGAAAATACTGATACTATAAAAGAAAGAGTAAATAAAGCCAGAAATATACAACTGAAAAGATTTAAAGGCTCTTCAAGAAAAATAAAAACAAATAGTGAAATGAATGTTAAAGAATTAAATATTTATGCACCATTAGATGATGAAACTAAAAAAATATTAAATCAAAGTGCCGAAAGATTAGATCTATCAGCTAGAGCTTATCATCGTACTATCAAACTTGCTCGCACTATTGCCGACCTCGAAGAAAGTGAAAATATAAAAATTCCTCATATTCTTGAGGCATTACAATATAGACCAAGAGAAAATTAAAACCTCTGAATTACTTCAGAGGTTTTAATTATATTTATTTTTAGCAGAATGAGGAGCCGTATCAGGAGTAAAGACAGTAGGAGATAAGTTCAGTTTTGATTTTCTTTTTTTCTTAGTAGTTTTTTTCTTAGTAGTTTTCTTTTTTGTTACAACTTTTTTCTTGATTGTAGTTTTCTTTGTTATTTGTTTTTTTGTTGTAGTTGTATTACTGGCATAAGCTACCTGTCCACCCATTGTCTCTTCTACTACTGCCAAGACCTCATTGCTTTTATTATCATAATTTGAATTACTATTTCTTTTTAAAATTATAAAAGAAGAAGAAATGGCTATAACTATTAAAATTATTAAGACAATTACTTTGTTCTTCATAAATTAGAGTCCGTTACTATTTAGAGGTAAATTACGGTATGGATTTGGCTTTCCTCCATGAAATCCTATATGTACATGGTTTCCAGTAGATCTACCTGTCGATCCAACATATCCTATTATGTCTCCTTTTTTAACTTCTTCTCCTGCAGTTGTTGCAACATTACTCATATGTCCAAATATTGCCTGAGCACCATCTGCAAAGTTAATAACAACATATAAACCATAACCACCATTATAACCACTTCCATCTGCTATAAGAACTGCCCCATCTTCAATAGCATATATAGGTGTACCCTTAGGAGCTGCAAAGTCATAAGCATTGTCATCATGTAATCTTTGAGAAACTCTACCGACTCCCTTTGGTAATGGCCAGATATAGCCACCTGTTATACCATGACCAGAAGAAATATCTTCAGATGAAGCCTGTTTAACAGTTTCAGTTTTCTCTTTAGATGTAGTCTGGGTTTTAATTTCTATTTTTGAGATTTTTTCAGGCTTTGGAGTTTTAACTTCAGCCTTTTTTGAAACAACCCCTCCTGGTACTATTATTTTTTCACCTGATTTAAGATCTTTATCACTAGATAAATCATTATATTCAGAGATATCGGTAATATCAGCTTTATATGCCTTTGCTATAGAGGCAAGTGTATCTCCTTTTTTAATAGTATAAGAAACACCATCAACAGGTAAAATAACAAGAGTTTGACCAACTTTTAGACTATTATTCTTTATGTCTGTATTAGCATATAAAATAGTATTCTTAGAAATACTAAACTGAGAAGCAATTTTACCTAGTGTATCTCCCTCCATAACAGTATAAGTTATAATATTATCAGATGATGAAACATACGAATTAACACCCGAATCAGTACCCTGAAGGTCTTCTTCTGGCATAAGAGCCCCTCCATCTACAATATTTACATTAGAATTATCACTTACATTTTTCATATCAGGATTAATAGATGGTTCAGGTAGTGAAATATTCTGTGGATTATTCACAAAATCATCAGCTACTACATTTTTATCTGCATTTTCCGCAGCTGAAGTATTAGATCCTATCACACTAGCGACTAAATCATTAAAAAAGCCAGCATTTGCCTGAGAAGGTAAGCCAGCTATTAATGATATTAATATAAGCACAGAAGAAGCCTTAACCATATAAGACTTGATAAATAACGATATTTTCATCTTATGATTATTTTGTGAGACAAAACTATCATCAGAATCATTTATTTGGGGTTTAATAAGCTTAATTTAGTAATTACAACACATTACCCCAGAAATGGAACTACAGTACGACCGCAAAAGCGAGAGCTGTAATATTTAAGTAATGATATCATAATAGTTACAATCATCCAGAAAAGCTTTAAAATAAAGCATTTAATGTCATTTCAGTATCTAACACTTCTACCTAAGAAGTCCTATATATAAGGGTAGCCCATCATGACCTATTAGTCAACCAAGTTATACACAATACTTTAAAATAAATTTATTATAAAAATACAAATATTATTACACATAAACAATTTTTATTGTATAATAATGTCATGAAAAATAACTCTATAGACAATCAACACAAACAAGAATCAATTACAAGTGATTATGAAAATGAAATGCAAGAAAAGGTTAATAAAAAAATATTAGAGATGAAAAAGATAATAGAGGAGGAGGAAGAAGATAGACTTAGTTTAATGAGTGAGAACAAGGAATCTGAAGATATAATGAAAGCTGCCGAAATTACACCCAAAAAACCTAAAAAGGTATTAAAACGGAAGGAAATTACAAAAAAAGAAAATACTGAAATATCACAAGAGACAGAGTCCTTATTAGATCTTGAGACTAAAGAAAAAATAAGACCAATAGTTGAAAATGAAAATAATACAACCTTAAGTGAAGTAATATCTAGTATTAAAAAAAATAAAGCTGAAAAAGAAAAGAAAACTTCTAACACAAAAGAATCTCAAAATTTGACCAAAAATGAAAAAGTTAGTGAAGAAAAAAAGGGTACCATAGTTTCAAAGAAGGAAAGTATAGAGGATAATAAAACCAAGATAGATGAAGTAAAGAAAGAAATAGAAGTAAATCTAAATGTTAACCAAAACCAAGAAAAGAACTCAAAAGTAAAAGAAATAATAAAAACAAAAAAAATTAATACTCCAGAAAATGATATTTTTATAGAAAATAATCTTAGAAAGATTGGACTTAAAAATACAGATCTAGAGAATAATACAACTTGGCAAAATCTTACCAAGGAAGAAAAGTTATTAATAATACAACTTGCTTCACAAGACACACTATCTCAAGTGAAAGATTTAGGACAAAAAAGATTTGAAGAAGAAAATTCTATAAAATTATCTTGGAATCCAATGAAGTGGAAAACTAGTATTATTAAAAAAACTTGGAACAACATAAGGAAACCTTATTGGATTAGTAAAGCAGAAAAAAATATAATAAATGAAGTAGAGAGAGGTCAGATAAAGCCTAGAATAGAGGTATTGGAGTCTCTTATCCAAAGACAAGCTGATTTAAATTTAAATGTAGTAGAAAAAAATGGTAAAGCAGTTATTGAATTTATTCAAGGTGACAAATTACTATCAAAACAAGAACAAGAAATTATAAACAGGTTTAATGACTCTGCTAATGCTTTCTCTGTGCTTCCTGATTCTTGGAAAAATGAAAAGTCAGCAAAAAGTACTGATAAAATATTTGCAAAAGAAAATTATAAAAAATATGAGGAATCTAAGTTAAAATATGAAAAAGAAAAAGGCGAATTACTTGAATCACTAGAAATAAAATATAAAAATGAAGGACTAAGCAATCTAGAAGCTAAAGAAAAAGCAATGCTTGAAGTAAAAAATATAGACTTTCAAGTATCTATGATGCAATTTACCAATACAAATCCTGATTCTTTAGAAGAGTTAAATAAGATAAGGAATGAATCTTCTTGGGGTAGATTAGTTAATAATGAAAATATCTGGAAAAGTATTTATATGGGAACAGGATATACATTAAGAAGCGCTACATATAGTACGTTGGGCTTACTTGCAGCACCTCTTACAGCTGGAGCAATAGGTGGAATAAGAGCCAGAAGAAAAGCAAATGAAAATATAAATAAAGCATTCAAAGAAGGTTCTAAAGATGAGACATTTTTAGAAAGAAGAGAAGAAGGGAAGAAGGGTCTTTATGATGATAAAAATAAAGATCTAGGATTAATAAAAGCTAGTTTATCTGGTAGAAGTGTAAATACTAAAGAGGTTGCAGCTTTCATTGATGCAGATAATCAAAAACAAAGAATTGAAAACTTAATAGGCAAGATAAATAATACACAAAATGAAAGTGTTAAAGCTTTATTAAAAGCACAGTTGAGTTCAAGAATTTCATATATTGAACAGAAGCAAGCAGAAGGACTTGTAAATTATGGTAGTAAAAATTCAATAAGTAAAAATTATGAATTATTCAAGGCTCTTAGTGAAGCTTATATTTTATCTTCTGAACTACAAAATAATGATAAACCTTCAAAAGAGATGCAAGAGGAAATTTCTGAAAGAAAAAGCTTATTAAAAAGTATAATGACCAAGAATGAAGTAGCCTTTGGTAAAGAAATAGCTTCATATAAGAATAAAGAAACTCTTAGAGGAGCAGCTGTAGCAGCTGGATTTGCAGTATTAGGAAGACTTGTAAGAGATTACTTACATGAAACAAATACGAAAATCATAACTAATCAAGATACTATAAATGAAATACCAAAAGGACAACAACATCACATAAACGAAGTCTTACTAAAAACAAAGGAAAATCCTATAAAGAGTGTAGAAACAATCACTACTGTTAAGCATGGAGACGGAGGAATTGTTCTTGCTCGTAAACTTCAAAATGAACTAAAGCTTAAATACGGATCAGATTTAAGTAAAGCACCCGAAAGTGTTAAACATATAATCAATACAGATGCACATAAAATAGCTAAAGAATTTAAAATGTATAGACCTGATCAAGACAAAGAAAGTGCTCTACTACATGAAGGAGATTTCATAACAGAGAAAGATGGTAATATCAATTTCCATGATAAATTTACTGGAAAAGAAGTTAATCTTATGAAAGGGGACAGTGTTAAGCCAATTCACACTTATGAAGGTAAGATGTCCGACACTGACCATTTTAATAAATCAATAAAAACAGAAGTGGCTGGTGAAAAAGATTTAATTAAAAATACAGATATCATAGAACATGGTACAAATGAAGATACAAAAGGAATACTAACAAATGAAAAAGTTGCTAGTATTCATAAAGATCCAAACGAATTAATTAAAAGTGATACTCAAGAAAAAATTATTAATACAAATCAAAAATCTGTTTCTGAAACACTAGAAACTAATACAGATAAATTAAAAGAAGCTAAAGATACAATGATTAGCAGTGAGAGCATTACTAAAGAAACTTTGAAAAGAGTTAATTTAACGATCGATGAAAACATTAAACATCTTTTCCCAAATGATAAATTAATGGGCCAGTGGTCTTATATTAAAACTTATATATCAGCGGATAAATTAATTAAAATAGGCAAAGAGGGAATTAATGATGACTTTAAACCATTAATATCTTATATAGATAAACTACAAGAAGTATCTGGACTAAAACCAATAGAAAAAACAGTCCTAGCAGAAGCCGAAACTGTTCCTGACTATATATTAAGAGCCTCAAAAAAAGTAGCAGAGTTAGGACAATTAGATAAAATAAAAATTTAAAAAGTTCATAAGTAGAATAAACAAATAAATGTTACAATAAGAATCATGCAATATATTGATTCTTTAAATGACAAACAAAAAGAGGCTGTCCTTTATACGGAAGGGCCTCTTTTGATAGTAGCAGGAGCAGGGGCAGGTAAAACTAAAACAATTACCCATAGGATTATACACTTAATACATCAAGGCATTAACCCAAGCTCAATACTAGCAGTCACTTTTACCAACAAAGCAGCGAAGGAAATGAGAGATAGAGTCATTAATCTTCTAGAAGATAAGTCTCATGGATTAAGTTTCCCTATAAATCACTCAAGTGCACCATTTGTATCCACATTCCACTCTCTTGGAGTCCATATAATTAAAGAAAATGCTCATTTAATTGGTCTTACCAAACATTTTTCAATAATAGATGAGAGTGATGCTATCTCTATAATTAAAGACATTATGAAACAGCATGATATTGACCCTAAGCAACATGAACCTCGTAAAATAAAAAGTGCTATTTCCAAAGCCAAAGGTGATTTTATAACTCTAGAAAACTATAGAGGAGAAGTTAAAAGTAGTCAGCAAAGTATAGTGGCTTTAATATGGGCAGGATATGAATCAAGATTAAAAAAAGAAAAAGGTTTAGATTTTGATGATTTGCTTTTAGAATCAGTCCTTATACTTCGTAAATTTCCCGAAATTAAAAATAAATATCAAGAAAGATGGAAATATGTACATATAGATGAATACCAAGATACTAATGAAGTTCAATATGAAATGACAAAATTACTAGTCGGTAAAGATCAGAATATCTGTGTAGTGGGGGATACTGACCAAAATATATATAGCTGGAGAGGAGCAAATATAAAAAATATGCTTCATTTCGAAAAAGACTACCCTAACACAAAGATAATAATGCTAGAACAAAATTATCGATCAACAGCAAAAATAATAGAAGCAGCAAATAGTATTATAGAAAAGAACCAGTATAGAGTTCCTAAAACTTTATTTACAAAGAATGTGGAAGGAGAACAAATAGTTGTCTGTGAAGCTTATGATGAAGTAAGCGAAGCTGACTTTGTAGCAAGAGAAATAGACGAACTATTAAAAGAAAATAAACCTGAAGATATAGCTATACTTTATCGTGCTAATTTCCAATCTAGAGTTTTAGAAGAATCTTTACTGGGTAAACAAATCCCTTATCAAGTTCTAGGTGTTAAATTCTTTGATCGTAGAGAAATTAAAGATATCATCTCTTATATTAAAGCCAGCTTAAATAAAGAAAGTCTGACAGATATTAAAAGAATTATAAATACTCCAACTCGTGGTATAGGAAAGGTAACTCTTACTAAACTTTTTGCTGGTCAGTTTATTGACTTACCTGCAAGCATGCAAGAGAAAATAAATAAGTTCTATTTATTATTAGAAAGTATTCATGAGTATATAGACACACACAAACCATCTGAAGTTGTCCGCTTTATCATAGAGAAAAGTGGTATCGAGAAGGAACTATCAAATGGTACAAATGAAGATATGGAAAGATTAGAAAATATGAAAGAACTTGTAACTTTATCTATTAAGTATGACAACCAAGAAGATGGAATAGAGAAGTTATTAGAAGATGCATCTTTATCTAGTGATCAAGATAGCCTTATAAACAAAGAGAAAACGGGAGGTGTCAGACTAATGACTGTTCATGCCTCAAAAGGATTAGAATTCAAGTATGTATTTGTGACAGGCCTTGAACAAGACTTATTCCCTCATGCTCGTACAGGACAGGGAACAAAAGAAGATAAAGAAGAAGAGCGTAGACTTTTCTATGTGGCACTTACCAGAGCAGGTAAAAAGCTATTCCTTACTTATGCTTCTTTGCGTACAATATTTGGAATGAAACAGGTAAATAACCCAAGTGAATTTATATATGATATTCCAACTCACCTTACAGAATTTACTCAAAGTCACTCAAGAAGTGGAGAAAAAATAGTTTATTTGTAAAAACTATTTGTTTTCTTTTTGTGATATTATACTTAAATGATTCACCAAGCGAAAAAATCGATGGGGCAGAACTTCTTAAAGTCTAAAGAGGCCTTGTTTAAGATGTGTGAGGCAAGTAATCTAAACGATAAAGATACTATTCTAGAGATTGGTCCAGGTAAAGGGGCCTTAACAGAAAAGCTATTAGAAAAGGCTAAGTTGGTTATAGCAGTAGAAAAAGATAGAGATTTAATGGAAATTCTCAGTGAAAAATTTGAAAAAGAAATAGAGAATAAAAGACTTTTATTATTAAACGAAGATATTTTATATTTTGACCCAAAGGAACATGGAATAAAAGAAGGTGATTATAAAATCGTAGCCAATATTCCATACAATATCACAGGTTCTATAATCAGAAGATTTCTTTCAGAAACAGTTAGACCTATAAGTATGACTCTTCTTGTTCAAAAAGAAGTAGCAGAAAGAATAGTAGCTCGTGATAATAAAGAAAGCATTCTATCTTTAAGTGTAAAAGCTTATGGAAACCCTAAATATATAATGAAAGTGCACAAAAGATTCTTTTCTCCTGCTCCTAAGGTAGATTCAGCTATCATATCTATAAATAATATTTCAAATAAATCTTTAGGAGATAATAACAGTGAGGAATTATTTTTCAAAATAATCAAAGCGGCCTTTGCTCATAAAAGAAAAGTCCTACGTAAGAACTTAGAAGAAGTAGGATTCGACATATTAAAAATAGATTCTGCTTTAAAAAGTTTAGATATAAATCCTAAAGCTAGAGCTGAAGATATAAGTTTCGACAAATGGATTAAAATTTATACATTCTTTAAATAAAATTAGTATTTTTTATTTAAAGAATGTATAATTAAGAATTATATACTCAGAAAAGAAATTAATATATTTTAAAATAAATAGATC
>CAIYVW010000025.1 GCA_903929735.1 uncultured bacterium | reverse complement strand
TTTTTATTATTATTTTTATCTAAATATCTTTGTAAAATTAAAGCAGCAGCTGAGGCATCTACACTTCCCTGTTTACTCTTTTCTACTTTTTTAGCATTATTAATTTCTTTACCTTCTCTTCCACGAGCCTCTATTGTTGTCATAAACTCTTTCTGAAAATATACAGGTAAATCCAACTCAGCTTCAATATTTCTTTTAAATTCTTCTATGCTACCCATTATCTTATTGGGCTTACCTGAAAGATCATGAGACTCTCCTAGAACAATAGCCGATATTTCCTCCTCTCCACAAATATTGTGTATTGTATCAACAAGTTCCATGTTATTAGGTATAATTTTATAAGGAAAAGCAAATGAACCATTTTCATCTGAAATAGATAAACCTACTCTTTTTGAACCATAATCAACTCCTAAATATTTCATATTTATAGCTTACCATAATTGCGACTAAAAAGTATTTTTGATACAATTAAAATATGGAATTATTAAACTCTAATATAATACTGGCAATAGGAATTGTGTCATTGTGGGTTATACCTTGGAAGGGGTATGCTCTCTGGGTAGCATCCCAAAGAAGGGATAAAAAGTGGTTTTTAGTGTTATTAGTAGTAAACACCTTTGCTTTACTAGAGATAGTATATTTATTCTATATCGTTAAGAAAACTCCTAAAGACATAGTTAATCTCTTCAAAACAAAATTATAATAAAAAAAGTCCTAATATATAGGACTTTTTTTATTTGCGGAAGGGGGGAGATTCGAACTCCCGAGGAGCTTTCACCCCTGACAGTTTTCAAGACTGTTCCTTTCAACCACTCAGGCACCCTTCCGTTTACAACATTAACCTATTTTAAGCTTTTTTTCAAGTTTCTTAAAAACTTGAATCTAAAATTATTTCTCTGTTATAATAAGACTATGGCAAAATATGAATCTAAAACTAAAGATGATAAATGTATTTTTTGTGAAATTGTAGCTGGTAGATTCCCGTCTCCTGGAATTTTTTGGGAAAATAAAGATCACATGGCTTTTTTGTCTATTGATCCTAATACTCTGGGTTTTTCTTGTGTAATACCTAAAAAACATTTTGGTAGTGATATTTTAAAAATGCCAGATAAAGAATTAAGTAAGTTAATTCTTGCATCTAAAAAAATAGCTTCTATTCTGGAAAATTATTTTAAGGATGTAGGACGAGTAGGGCTTCTTATGGAAGGCATGGGAGTAGACCATGCTCATGTTAAACTATCACCAATGCACGGAACATCTAAGTTAAAAAATGGTATTTGGGAGCAAGCAATAAATAAAAAATATGTTTGGTTTGATAAATATGAAGGATACATATCCTCAGCAGGAGGACCAATGGCAGATTTTGAGAAATTAAAAATCTTAGCAAAAAATATTAAAAAGTCTATAAAATAATCCCTCGTGGATTATTTTATTTTTATATGATTTTATTGCTATAATAGAAAGATGGTAAATAAAACATATGTTGAATCTATAAAATTACATAAAAAATATGGGGGTAAGTTAGAAGTAAAGAGTAAGGTTTCATTAAAAAATAAAAAAGATTTATCTCTTGCTTACACACCAGGAGTTGCTGGTGTATGTGAAGAGATAGCCAAAGATCCCAAATTAGCAGAAATTTACACAATTAAGAAAAATACAGTGGCTATTGTATCTGATGGTTCTGCAATATTAGGACTTGGTAACTTAGGACCACTAGCTGCTATTCCAGTCATGGAAGGCAAAGCTGCTATATTTAAAGATTTTGGAGGTGTAGACGCCTTCCCTATTTGCTTAGACACGCAAGATACAGAAGAAATAATAAAAGCAGTAAAACAAATTGCTCCAGTTTTCGGTGGTATAAACCTAGAAGATATTTCAGCTCCAAGATGTTTTGAAATTGAAGAAAGATTACGCAAGGAGTTAAATATACCAGTTATGCACGATGATCAATGGGGTGCAGCAACAGTCACACTAGCTGCTCTAATCAATTCTCTTAAACTAGCCAAACTTAAGAAAGAAGAAGTGAAAGTTGTGATAGCGGGTGTGGGAGCAGCAGGAGTTGCAACAGGTAGACTACTTATTTCATATGGAATTAAAAATATTGTTTTTTGTGATAGTAAAGGTGTTATACACAAAGGAAGAAATGATTTAAATAAAGAGAAAAAAGAATTAATATCAGAAAGCATATTTGAAGCAAAAGAAGGATTATTATCTGATGCGATTAAAGATGCAAATATATTTATAGGTTTATCTAAGCCTAAAACATTATCAGAAGAAATGATAAAATCTATGGCAAAAAAACCTATAATTTTTACTCTAGCTAATCCGATACCTGAGATACTACCAGAAGAAGCTATCTCAGCTGGAGCTTTTATTGTAGCGACAGGAAGGTCCGATTACCCAAATCAAATAAATAATTCTTTGGTTTTCCCTAATGCTTTTAAGGCAATGCTTGATTATAAAATTCCACAATTCGAGAATAAGATATTTATAAACATCGCTATCGCTTTAGCAAATATAATTAAAAAACCAAACAAGAATAATATAATACCTAGTATGTTTGATAAAAAAGCAAGAATTGCTGTATATAAAGCAACTAAAGGTATTAATTAAACACTATGATAAAAATAGGTTATAATAAGAAAATAAGTAAATATGTCGAAATATTACTAAATGAATAAATTAAAAAAATGAAATATAACACAAATAAAAGTATCGCTTTATTATTAATCACCTTCTCTTTACTACCAATATTAGCTTTTGGAGAAAGCAGTGCTACAAATGATTTAAAAACAGAAAATAAAAACGATAAAAATGTGAATAATTTTTGTTTGAAACTGTCCAATTTAAATGAAAAATTAGCAAATCAAGTTAAAAAAACAGAGGACAGACAATCTTTAACACAAATAAACCACGCAGTAGATCTAAATAAAAAAGAAAGTAATGGAGATAGTAAGAAAGCTATAAGTCGTCTTAATACAGATACAAAAAGAATAAAGAATTGGAACAAAATAACAAATAAAGCAAAAACACCAGAACAACTAGCGGCTGTAGAGAGTTACAAAAAATCAGTTCAAAATGCTATAGATTCTCGTAAAATAGCAGTTGATGCTGCAGTGAAAACATTTAAAGAAGGACTAGCACTTGTTAATACAACTTATACTAATTCCCTATCATTAGCTATGACAGCTTTCAAGACTTCAGTAGATAATGCTCTTATTAAAGCGAAAACTGACTGTGCTAACAATGTGACAAGTAAAACTGTAAATTCTACTTTCACAAAGACTGTAAATGATGCAAGATCTTTATTAAAAACAGCCAGAAAGGATGCTTTAACAAATTCTGGAATTGCTAACTTGAAAAAAACAAGAGATGATGCAATAAAGTCAGCTGAGGATACATTCAAAACAGCAAATGATAAAGCCTACGCAGATCTTTTAATAATACTTAAATAGTATTTAATACTTAATAAAAAGACCAATCAAATATTTGATTGGTCTTTTTATTAAGTATTGGTATAATAACATTATGGAAGAAATAATAATTAACAAAATAGAATGGAAAGCTCCTGAATATAAACACAAAGAAAAAAGTATAGATTTTCTTTGGGCTATTGGTAGTATAGCACTCGTAATGTGTGGATTTGCATTATGGCAAGGAAGTTATTTATTTGCTATTTTTATTGTTATCTCCGCATTTTCTCTTATTCTTTTTAGTGTTCGTCCACCTTTAGATATAGTATTCACAATAGAAACAAGTGGTCTATCTTTAGGTAAAGATAAATATGAATGGAAAAATATTAAAGGTTTCCACATAAACAAATATGAAGATGAGGCTAAACTACTAATAGAAATAAATAAATATCTACTCCCTATATATACAATACCCGTTCCTTTAGAAAAAGTTGATGATATAAGAGAAAATTTAATAAAAGTTACTCCCAATATAGATCTCGAAGAATCAAAATCAATGAAGTTTATGGAAAGTATAGGATTTTAATGGATAATCAAAATTTGCTTAAATAGGACCACATTATAAAAAACCGAAATAATTTCGGTTTTTTATAATGTGGTCCCGGCAGGAATCGAACCTGCATCATAACTTCCGCAAAGTTACGTCCTATCCATTGAACGACGAGACCTAACGCTTACGAATCTAATTTACACTAATAAAGACATCTCTGCAAGTAAAATGATCTTTAATTATAAAGAATAATTCTAAACTATCGAAATTTGAAAATATGATATAATACTACTATATTAGTCGGTTTTATTATAAATCAAGTAAATATTAAATTTTATGGAAAATGAAGAAAAGAAAATGAGTTGTTGTGAAGGAAAAGATAATGTTAAGTGTGAACATGGAATGACAAATTGCTGTCATAACTGGAAAAAATGCCACATGATGAGAAAATTATTCATGCTCATTATTATTGTAATTACCTTTTGTTTGGGATCTCAATGGGGTGAAATGAAATCAGAGTACAGATCAAACTATCGATTTGAAAGAGGTGGAATGATGAATTGGGGCTATGGAAGATTAGAAAATGATAATAATATTATTCCACAAAATGGATTAGGATCAGTCACAGACAAATTACCTACAGCAACAACTCCAGTTACACCAAAGCAATAATATAAGTCTTTAATAAAAAAGTGATGCCTTAAGGCATCACTTTTTTATTATTATTTTGTTATTCTTGATAGCTGAGACTTCTTACGAGAAGCTGTATTCTTCTTTATTACCCCTCTTTTACATGCTTTATCTATAGCACTATAAGCAGTAGGAAGTAATTTCTTGGCTTCATCTTTCTTTTTTTCCTTTAAAAGTTTTTCTATTTTTTTAACTGATTCTTTAATCGCTTTTTTATTGCGATCATTCATAGCTTTTTTGACAAGAGATCCTCTTAAAGCTTTCTTGGCTGATTTTGTAATTGGCATATTTTTATAATTACTAACTGATAATTAATTATTACTAAATTAAAAAGTTTCATTCAAATTAGATCGAGACACCGATCTCTCAAACGAGAACCTCCTTCCGGGAGATAACTGAATACACATATATTAACAGAAAAAGCAGAAAAAGTAAATGGCTGTATATTTTAGAGAAAAAAAGTATAATAATAGAATGATTGCATATCTAGAAGGGACAATTATATACATAACTGATAAATTTATAATTTTAAATACCTCTGGTGTAGGATATAAGGTACATATTACACCAGAACTTGCTCTAGGATTCAAAGAAGGAAGTTCTATATCTTTATTTATATATACAGCTGTTAGAGAAAATTCTATTGATTTATTTGGATTCCCAGATGCAGGAACATTATCATTCTTTGAGCTTCTTCTTGATGTTTCAGGTATAGGACCTAGGTCTGCTTTAGGAATTATAGCCCTTGCTCCTATTGAAACTATTAAAAGAGCCATAGCAACAGGAGATGTAGGTTATCTAAATAAAGTATCTGGTATTGGTAAAAAAACAGCAGAAAAAATAATAATAGAACTTAGGGATAAATTACAAAATTACAAAGATGATAATAATACATCCGCTTCATTAAGAGAAGAAGGAGATATTCTAGAAGCTCTTAAATCATTGGGGTATTCACAAAACGAAGCAAGAGATGCTCTTAAACAGATCCCCTCTTCCTTAGAAGGAACAAATGCTCGTATCAAAGAAGCTCTACGCATACTAAGTGGTCATTAATAATTATTAATGAAATTGATTTATGCCTGAATTACCAGAAGTTACAACTACAGTTAATGGACTCAAGATTGCCTTAAAAGGTCTCTCCTTTTTAGATGTTTGGACAGATTTATCAAAAGAAAAAGTAATAAAGCAATTTGAAAATACAATTAAAAGTGAAAAGTTTTTTAAAGACTTTAGAAAAAATAGTTTAAATGTAAAAATACTAAGCGTGGAAAGAAGAGCGAAAAATATACTAATTAACCTTTCAAATAACAAAACTATTCTTATCCATTTAAAAATGACCGGTCATATTATAGTAGGAAAATATATTTTTAATAAAAAAGAGAATAAATGGAAACCTGAGCCAAATGAAAGGAAAGAACTACATGATCCCTACAACCGATTTGTCCATGCTGTATTTACCCTATCCAATGGAAAACATATGGTTTTTTGTGATACTAGAAAATTTGGCAAAATAACAATGGTAGACTCACAAAATGTTCACGAAACCATACATTTGAAAAATTTAGGCTTTGAACCTCTAGAAATAAATTTCGATTTAAATAAATTTAAAAAACAATTATTATCAAAACCTAATAAAAATATAAAAACTGTTTTAATGGATCAGTCTGTTATAGCTGGTATCGGTAATATATACTCCGATGAAATGCTTTGGTTAGCAAACATAAATCCTGAATCAAAATCAAATAAAATTCCTAGTAGCCAAATGAAATTACTTTTTAAATCTATGAAAAAGATATTAAATAAAGGTATAGATTTTGGAGGAGATTCCATGTCTGATTATAGGAACATAGATGGTGCTAGAGGTAACTTTCAAAATTATCATAATGTATACCGTAAAAATAAACTTCCTTGTGGTAAAAAAGGGTGCTCGGGTGTTATAATAAGAAAAGTGTTAGATGGACGAAGTGCTCATTTTTGTAATGTTCATCAAAAATTATTTAATTAATAAAACTTAAAAAATTATGGCTGATAAAAAGAAAGAAGAAAAGAAAAAAGAACCTAAAAAACATACTAAAGGTGGAATAAGTTTTGAAGTAGAAATTATAATTTTTGTTGTTGGACTCTTTATTATTTGGCTTTTAGTTGGTAAGCCTTCTACGGAAAATTCTAATAAACCTTTCATAAAAGGTCAAAGTCAAACTACTATTACGGAATAAACTATTTAAGTATTCTAAATAAAGCGACACCACAAGCAACAGAAACATTTAAAGATTCCTTTTTTCCATACATGGGTATTTCTACTATTTTATCGCAATTTTTAAGAGTATTCTTGTCTAAACCTAAAACTTCAGGTCCTAATATAAAAGCCATTTTTGATGGTTTTTTATATTTACGATAGTCAATTGATTTACTATCTTGTTCAAGTGCTACTATTTCATAACTTTCTTTCTTTAGATTTTTTATTAAAGGAAGTATCTTTTCTTTATATTCCCAAGGAATCCAAGTCTCAGCTCCTAAAGCACTCTTCCCTATATCCTTTTGTATTCTTCCAAATTGATCCGTTGGTCTTGGTGTACAACCGACAAGATAGACCTTGTCTATTCCAACTGCATCTGCCGTACGGAATATTGCCCCCACATTAACAGCGGAACGAATATTAGATAGTATTAAAATGTAAGAACTATCTTTATCTTTCTTCATAGAAAAAGTCTATATTAGAAAAGACTTTTTATCAAGTATAGAGAAAATTAACTATTTTTAAGCCACTTTCTAAAAACTTTTAATTGTTCTGGATATGATTTTAATCCATCTATCTCCAGCACTGACTCCTTATTTGTCGGATATTCCATTTCATTCTTAAGAGTATGTAAAACTGAGAGATCAATAGGTTTATAATATTTCTTCTTTTCAGTATTCTTAATGCCTTTTCTTTTTATGAGCCTTGTCTCTGCTACCTCAATTGGAGTTTTCATATAAATAAGAATATAGGATACATTCGCTTTCTTAGCAAATTTTGAGAAGCTAATTCTATGAGTATATCTATTTATATTGGCATCTAATATAACACTCACTCCACTTTTAAGAAGTTCTTGTACTAATCAATTAATAAAACGAAGCACAGCCTTATGTTCTTCGTCTGAATAATTAGGTTTGATAAATATCTCTGAACGAATCTTATCCGAATTTAAATGAAACAAATTAAATTCTTTTGCTAAACGTTCAGAAAAATATGTCTTCCCTGACCCAGGATATCCAAAAGTTGTTATAAGTATTTTCTTTTTTAGAGTAGTCATTGTCTGATTATATCAAAATACTGACTCCTAAGATATTTGATAGTTCATTTTTAAAAGATTAATGGATAAAATTCTCCCTGCTTATATGTAAATAATTAGAGATTTCATCAAATAAATCATTTTCATTAATTTTTATAAAACCACCGAGGTCGAAAGCAATTGCTTTTATCATATTATTTATATTTACTTCCCTTAAGGATTATCTTTTTATTAAAAGAACCTCTTTCTTTCTCCTTCTGAATACGTATTTTTTCTACGTTCTTATAATCAGGTAATTTTAATAATGCCTTAACTACTTCTAAAACATCTGCAAGTTCTTCAGGTGAACCTTCCTCTTGGAATTCTTGTGTTTCTTCTTCTAATTTTTTAATTAAAGCAATTTTATATTCTTTTTTTGAAGCAATTCTTTTCTCATATATAATTCCCTTCTTGTCTAGAATTTCTGGTATCTTATCTCTAACTAATTTGTTGTATGTTTCCATATATAGATTATATCAAATCTTAGTTACTTCTTTTACTTCCTTTTTAGGTATTTTACAAACTCTCTACTTCGCTCAATTCTTGACTGATTATTTTAGCTGAATATTCAGAGTCTGAAGATCTATCAAAAAGAAAACTGCCTTTGAATAAGGTGTCATTCATTAAATTAGGAAACCAGTATATATCATCTGACCACATCTGTGGGAATGGTATATCTTTAAAATTAAACCATTGTGGCTTCATTTCTTCACTTTCTGATGGCTCTCCATTAAATTCATAAACTTTAAATATGTGAGTTTCCAAAATCTTAGGATCATTTTGAAAAGAAAATTCAAGAATACCTACCTTTTTCATCTTGGTTGGAACAATACCAGCTTCTTCCTTCAGTTCACGAATAGCCCCTTCTTCTATTGTTTCATTACCATCCAACTTTCCTCCAAATCCATTCCATCTTCCCACTCCAAATCCTCGCTTCTTCATACCCAAAAGTATTTCTTCTTGTTTGAAAACCATACATAGAGTTAGAATCTTTTTCATAATCGAATTATATCAAACTTACATAATAATTGTTATAGTTCACAACCCCTATTATACATATCAAATACCCCCTTGATAAATAAGGGGTAAATAATATGAAGTTTGCAAGAGTTTGCAAAGGGGGTCCGATTTAGATTAAGCTGTTAGAACTTAAATTACTCTCCAGAAAAATGGAGTACTTCTCCAGAAACTAGGTGAAAATGTAAATGCTGAGAATCTTGAAAACTTCCACCATTGGTAATGATTTTGTAGTTACTCTCTGCTAATCCTTTTTCTTTGATTATATCCTGAGCAACTTGAAAAATTTCTTTTATTAAACCCATATCTTCAAGTTCAATAAAACGAGTTACATGCTTTTTAGGGATAATAACAATATGTATAGTCCAATTGGGTTTTGTATGATAAAAAGCTAAAATATTTTTTGTTTCTTTTATTTTTTCTACTTGTAGTTTGTTGTTTAAAACAAAATCGCAATAGAAATCTTTTGTCTGTATGTTTCCCATAATTTTAGTTACCTAATATATAAACGTTAACTATTTAACTTTTAAAGCCTATTAGTTTTTAACTAATAGGCTTTTTAATAATGTTTGCAATAATTGCCATGTGGTCACTTACTCCATCGACTAATTTTACATTTGAGGCAATAATATCGGAAGTAGTAAAAAGTCCATCAACCATAAGTATGATACCAGATACTCTGTGTAGCTTCTGATCAATACTAGTCAGATATTCCTGTGGAATATTATCTTTGTATTTTTCTGCTAATAAGGAAAAGGCTTCTTTACCACGAGGCGCATTCATATCACCACAAAGCACAAATTCATTGAAAGAATCGAGACTGTTTATTAAAGAATTTGTTACTTCTAGTTGATATGGCGTAGTTGAGCCTTCTCTTGTTACTGGGAGCTGAGTTGTACAAATTTTATAAGAACAATTATTATCAATAACATCTGCCCATAAAATAGCTTTATTTTTCTGAAAACTTTCATCAGACATGAATTCATCAAAAGATTTTAATATATTCTCTTCTTTTCCTGCATAAAAGATAGAACCGTGTTCAACAATATTTTTTGCAAAAATCGCTAAACCTTGCTTTTTTCCTATTAAATCAGGATAAGGACTTTTACTCCTTATGCAACTCCAAGGCTGAAAGATTCCATTAAGATTTAATTCACTCTTATACAAGAGAAAATCCTCTTCTAGAAGTTCCTGCAGACAAATAACATCAGGCTTTTCACTTTTTAAAAAAGGTAATACTAAACCATGATGCCTGTTATTTTCAATGTTTAAAGATATAAGTTTCATATGATTATTTTTTAGTTTGTACTTTTTTCTTCACACTATCATTATTTGTATAATTTATCAAATAAAACAATTATTACATATAATACCAATTTATAACATTTTATTTATCCAAATAGGCCTCTTCAAATCGATTTTTCAAGAAATCATATCTTCTTTTTGTATTAAGATTAGAAAGTATATCTTCTCTATTTTTCACATGTCTTTCTTTATTTAAATATGGATTTGATTCAAATTGATCCAAAGTAAAATCATACTCTACTCCATCTATTATATTAAAATAATGTGATTTCAATTTTTCATACAAAGTGCTTTCTAGTGATACACGAATTATAGTACCACCGAACAATTCTTGGGCTAAAAGCGAAACAATAGCACAATGCCCCATGGTTGGATTTTTTGAGTCCCAAACTTCTGGAAGGTTACAAGTATCAGCTTTGCATATCTTAGGAATTATATCTTTGAACTCTTTTATTGTCATAGAATTATAAGCTTTTAAGATAATCAACTATTACTTTTCTTGCCGTTGAGTTAAAACCACTATATTCTCCACCTGCCATATATTCATCTTTTGAAACCCATCGCCATTCAGAAAATTTTTCTGGTTCCATAAGTTTAAAATCTTGTTTCGTTGTGCAGAAAAACATTGGAACAATATCTCCTTCTTTTGCACCTGGTACTTCTCCAATAAAATCAATGATCTCAAATTCAGTAATCCCTACTTCTTCTTGTATTTCTCTTGTGAGAGCATTTTCTATTATTTCACCTGGGTCACATCTACCACCAGGAACAGTCCATACTGAAATTTTCTTCCATTTATCAGGTGTATAGTGACGATGACCAGTTAATATTTTTCCGTCTTTCATCATAATCGCTATAGGACATTTAAATTCATTCCCTATTTCTTTAAGCTTTGATTCCATAATTTTTATTATATCAAACTCTCATAATAATTACCTTAGTTCACAATCCCTATTCCCCATACCAAATATCCCCTTGATAAATAAGGGGTTTGTAATATAAAGTTTGCAAGAGTTTGCAAAGGGGGTCCGATTTAGATTAAGTTGTTAGAACTTTTTTAAATAGATTATTTATCACACCTATGGGCTAACAATGTTAACTATGTTAATTATGTTAACAGGAGATTAATATTATACTTTATTTGTACTATCTAAATCTTCGTTACCCATGTTGCTTTGTTACTTACCTTTTAGATATACATCTTTTTATAGCAACATAGTAACGCAAGTAACAATAAATAAGCTACCCCACAAAACAGAAAATTATTATAATAAATCTCTAAATTCTTTAATTCTACTGATAGCACCGCTGGAAAGATTTTTCTTTTTTTGTATCTCATCAAGGGTAAAATATTCAACCCTTTGTCCTTCTTTTAGTTTTATGTCTTTAATATCAGCATCAATATATGCTAGGAAAATATGACCAAGTACTATTTTGGTTTCACCCATTAAGGTTAATGGGACATCAAGTACTCCAATCTTCTTTATATCATATAATTCAATCCCTATTTCTTCTTTTACTTCTCTTTTTAATGCTTTTATTGGTTCTTCTCCTTTTTCTATTCCTCCACCTATCAAACTCCAACAATTTGGATTAGGGATATTAGGTTTATCATCTCTTAACACAAAAAGGTATTTACCTAATTTCTTATTTTTAATAAATACTTTTGCTCCGTCTTTTAGTTCCATAGTTTAAATTATATCAAACTCTCATAATAATTGCCTTAGTTCACAACCATAATTACCCATATCAAATATCCCCTTAATAAATAAAGGGTAAAATAATATTAATTTTGCAAGAGTTTGCAAAGGGGGTCCCCAGAACAGGAGATTATTATAACCATATTATCTGACCAAAATTATATGAGAGGGCTATATAATCAACTAATGTTTATTAATGCGTTACAAAAAAGCTAGAAATTATAACCAAAACTCAGACACTAAGCTTTTAGTTAATAGTTTCCTCTCACCAAAAGATTGCTCTTTCCATAATAGGAAAATTTTTGATTCATCTAAGGATAGATTTCCATCTTTAATTTTTAATTCAACAAGAGCAAGAATATGAAACGCTCTATCTAAATCTGGTGGAATTCGTGTATGCCCTTCAGGATTAAAAGTTGTTTTGATTTGTATGGTTCTAAATATTTCACCTTTTATTGCAATAAGGTCGTTTCCTGTATCTTTATGCGGGGAAACTGACTGAACTCCATATTCAAGTAATCTTAATTGTGTGAATATTTCTCCTAGAGTCCCTATTATTAATTTATGGGGTAATTCATTCATTATTTTTTCTTCGTATTAATATTTATTACATATTCTAATATATGATTTCTCAATTTTATCTAAAAGAGTATTAATATTTTTTTTGTTTTCTTTTCCGTTTTGTATTTCTTTAGATAATTTAGATATTATTTCAAAGTCTTTATCATTTTTTTTAACTATTTCTTTAGATAGTTTTATCAGCTCTTCTTGATATTCTTTTGATTTAAATAGAGCATTAAATCTAATACTGTTAACATTTTCTATCATTAGAAGATATTTTTATTATTAATTAGTATATTTTCCATAAATTTATATCTTTATTTTACCAATTTATAACTTAAATGTATAGCAAAATCTATATTAAACAGCAATTACATCAAATACAATACGATTTTTATAGTAATAAAAAGGGGAATTTTCGGACGTGTTAGTCTAGTAAAATAACTAATAAAATATAAAGCTATCTATTCAACCGAATATTCCTAATATAACCCTAAACAACCCGTTTAACACGGTATTTTGAAAGGAATAACGGTAGTGTGTTAGTTTTTACTCATATTATATTAATTCTTTAAGCTAGATTAAAAATCTATAAAATAGGGACTATCTACTATTTTTTCAAGGCAAAACAACAATTAATTAAAAAACAAAATCTACTTAAATTTTGAAACAATTTTAGCTTCTTTTAATAAAAATTCAGTAATACTTATGCTCCACCCTCTCAAGAGATTATTCCATTTTCTGAATTTAAGAAACTGTTCCCATGTTAACTCTACCATTCGAATGAGTTTATAATCTTTAGCAATGTGAACAATAATTACATAGTCAAAGACTTTCTTGTCATCTACATAAAATACACTTGTTCTATTACTAGGTTCTAGTATTGTTTTAATAACATATCTTTCTTTTTTACTATTTAAAGCATTTATCTTACTTTCAATGTCTGTATTAATTTTAAGATTTGGTAATTTTTTAGATGAATTATATATTTCTAATGCTAAAAATTCACCGTATCTACCTATAATATTGTTTGGGTTAATTAATTTTCGTTTCTCTAATTCTTTATGAATTTTAATATATTCAACCCATAAATCAGTATTATTTAATTCTTTAATATCTGGTTTCATAAAATTTTAATATTAATAATAATCTTCTACTGTAACAGAATAGTGTGCATATACCGAATCAAGGTCTAAGTAATAATCCCCAGGATCTTGAGCATAAACATATGATGTATTACTTTTAGGACACTTAACAGACATCGCAAAACTATTAGCTATTAATTGTTTATCAACAAAACCAATTGAACCAGAAAAACCATTTGTTGAATCAGTTGGGGTACAATTATACGAAACACGCCATTGTGAGCCTTTCATTGAAAATGGTGATGTTTGAATTTTTGTATCGCCACTATAAGTTTCAGCAATATGCCATATCTTAGTAACTTCTTGTTTAGGTGTCTCTATTCCTTTAACAGAATTATCAGTATTTATAGCTGACTCTTTTTGTTGTTTTTCTTTTGATATATCTGAATCATTAGTTTTAATTGCTGAAGTCTCAGATATTACTGGGTTAGAGTTAATGGAAACTGTCTTCTGTTTATCGTTATTAGAGAAAATAACAGGTATTAAAATAATCAAAAGAACTATACCTATTACTCTCCACCAATTTATTACAGGGGTGCTCTTAGATACTGATTCATTAGGTTTTTTATTTTCCATAAAATTTATTTAAATTATTAATAAAGATTCATCATATCGTTTCTTTAAAGTTTATTATACCCCCACTTACTTTTAACAGTTGCAATGTTCTTACTAACTCACTTTGTGAAGGTGTATCTGTTTTTCCTTTATCCAAAAATTTAATTATCTCTTTAAAGGTGATGATTTTAATTTCACAATCTGGAAGATTCTCTTTAAAGAGTGCAAAGTTCTCAAATTCATCCTTACTACCTTTATAGTGAGCAACCGAAACATAAAAAGTAAAAGAATGCTTCCCTGTTAAATGATATATCTCTTCTTTAAGAGCACTAGCCCATTTCTCATCGGCTATTTCTCTAAATCTTTTTAGATATGTTCCCCCACGAATAACCTTACTTGGATTATCAGATTTAAGAGTTTTTAATATTTCATTTATGTTTATTCCATTACCCCAACTCTTGCAACTTATGACAGCTACTTCGTTTGTTATAGGATGAACAGCAAGAACGTCTATATCGGAATGTACCCCAACATTATGGGGTCGGTAAGGACTATTACTTCGTGTGAAGTATCCTAATTCTCTAAAGTAATCTTCAGTGATTTGTTCTAAAATATCTTTTGCCATAAATTTAAATGAGAAAACAAAAAGCCTACCACATAGGTGAGAGCCGAGACCCTCCATATCCGTTTCCAGATATGACGCATCACGCAACCCTATATGATAGGTTCTTTATGCGTGATGCGATTCTTCACCATGCCCTTATTTCTAAGGGTTTAGGTTACTCTTATTAAGTTGTATCTCTATTATATATGCCTACTGTTTAAAAACAAAGAACACCCCTAAACCCCTTGCTATATCGTTGTATAACGCTCGTGGCTTAACGTTATACTCAAACTTAATATAATCTATTGCCTTATTATGTTTATGGTATAATTCTGAACATAGATATCTAAACATACGTTACTTACGTTGCTTTGTTACTTCTCTTTTAGATATACATATTTTAGAAGTAACGGAGTAACATAAGTAACGATAAATCTCTTTCGGCTATATTAATATGATAAAAAAATCTAAAACAAAAAAAATAAATGGTGTAAGAAAAATTGAAAATGCTTTCCTTAATTTTATAACACTGGAAAACACACAAAAAGAAATAAAAAAACTCAGATTAAAATTTGAAATACCTGAGGATGGCTTTTCTAATTTTAATTACAGAGATTTAATATTGGCTAACGAAATAATATATACACCAAAAGAATGGATTTTTCATACAGAAAAGATAGATTTAAAATTTAAACAAATAAACTTGGCTGTAAAAAAATTTGCGGAAAAGATGCCTGAACTTAATTTTGGAATATCTATATTTAGATTTTATCTTTTCCATAATGTTGTTCCACATGAAGTTTTTGATTGGTTTTTAGAAACAACAAATGTTTGTAAATTATCAGAAACATCTAATTTGTCCCATATAAACAACAAAGAAATAAAATTAATAGAAAAAGAAAATACTATTTATCCAATCACAGTAAAAATATCTCCTAATGCAACACAACGAGATATAATTAACTTTATTAGTCAAAACTGGAACGATATTCAATGGTTACAAAAAAAATACACAAATCCTCTAAATAAAATAGGAAAATTCAAAACACGAAATGAGAGAAAAAGAGAAATCTATGATTTCGTTTATAAAAATCGATATAAATATAATTCAAAAGACATGTTGAAAATACTTTATGAAAAGTATGGGACTGCTTTAGAAATAGACCAAGGACTTATAGGTAAAATTATTTCCTTAGAAAAAGAAAGAAGAAAATAAGTGTAAACACATTTTTCTTATATTTATTTATTCAATACGAGTACCATGTGCGTATAACCATATGGTTATTTTGTATATGATCAATACTCAATTATTAAATAAATTCATAGAGCTGTTTGATTCTACTTTTGACGAAAAGCTAGATAAAACAGCCACTATTGAAAAAGCTCAGAAGCTACTGAGTTTATATAAGGCTACATATGACAAACAAAGAAACAGTAATGGATGAAGAATTTTACGAACCACAATATGATTATTCAGAAGATAATTATATTAATGAAGAAGTTATAGAGATAGATAACTATCCAGAAGAAGTTAGTGTTATAAAAGAAGAAAAGGTTGTCCTTCTTGATGAAGATGAGATAGTAGAAGATAAAGTAAAAATAAATGTCAGAGGCTTAAGGCCGATTACTCCTGCACAATGTTTTATTGATGGAAAAGCAATGACAACGGTCTTCTTTCCAAGAATTCAAGACGAGGACGGCAAAAAGACTCTTATTTCAACTCCTTATCTTATTACGTCTGCAAGAGAAAAAATTAACTTGAATTCAAACGACCTTATGAGATTAGGATATTATACCGAAAGAAACCCCAATCATGAGGATAGATGGTCAAGAGATTCTGTAGAAAAATTTCTTAAGGGAAATAGAGACGAAAATAATCTTTCTTCTATTTTTGAGACAATTAAAAAATGTTATGCAAATCATATTGATTTTGGAGATCTTCCCTGGGATGATGTCCTCAGTTGTTGGATTATTGGAACATATTTTCATCGAGCTTTTAGTGCCTATCCATATATTCATTTAAATGGAAGTATGGCAGTTGGCAAGTCAAAAACATTAACTCTATCAATGTTGCTAGCTTTTAATGGTGAAATGGGAGTTACTTCTTCTGCTTCTTACCTTACTCGATGTATCAACGATAATAATTCAAGTTGTGGAATAGATGAAGCCGAAACACTCGGAGGTAAAGATGATAACCAGACTCTTATCGCTATCTTTAATTCAGGATATAAGAAAGGTATTTATGTTGGAAAATCAGAGTCATCAGGTAAAAATGGATGGAAAGCAAAACGATTTGATCCTTATTCGCCCAAAATGTTTTCGGGAATAAAAAGATTATCTCCAACTCTAGCATCGCGGTCAATACCAATTACAATGGTAAAGACTGGTAATAATGTTATTAAAAATTCAGAAGTAAATACAGAAGACGAGATATATCAAAAGGTTAGAGATTCTCTATATTTTTTCATGATGGAAAATTTTGAGTCTATCATTAAAATATACAACGAATTAAGTGATACTGAGATTACAGGACGTGAGTTCGAGTTGTGGAAACCCATACTAACAATAGCCAAATTTATTAGTGATGATTTGTACATAAAAGTAAGAATTTCTGCGCTTGAGATACAAGCACAAAAGAAAGGTTTGATAGAAGAAGACACCTCTTCTCTACAATTTCTTGAATCCATATTTGCTCTGTTGGATGTTATGGTTGTAGAAGAAAAAGGATATTACACAGCAGAAGATATTCATAGCTTCCTCACTGATTCTTATGATGTAAGTGTTAACCTAAATGCAGAAAGTTTTGAATGGATGAAAGGTGGTAAATTACATAGCAGATGGATTGGAGATGAACTCAGAAAAACAGGGGTCATAAAAGGTAGCGCTGTTCAAAAGAAAATTCGTGGCAAAAACAAAAGATGTTTTTATTTAGATAAAAACGTTATCGAAGAAAAAATAAAAATCTACAAAGAGGCTTAATTTGTACGTTACTACGTTACTTGTGTTGCCAATAACAGATGTATCTTTTATTAAAGGCAACACAGTAACGAAAGTAACACAAGTTCTAAGAGGTTTACAAGACCCATCCCCCATGACGTATGATGCACTAGTTACACTATGGAATTAGAAAAAGATAAAATTAAATACTTCATTTATGCTAGACGTTCTGTTGAAAAAAGAGACACGGAAGAGAAAGTTGTTTCAATAGAATCACAGGTTAAAGAGATGAAAGAACTAGCAGAAAAAAATAATCTTAAAGTTGTCGGTGTTTTTTCTGAAGCAAAATCAGCAAAAGAACCATATCTTAGAACTCAATTCAACGAAATGATAAAACAAATAGAAGCAGGAAAAGCTAATGGAATTCTGTGTTTTGTCATATCAAGACTTGCTCGTAATAGTATAGAAGAAGGTATAATTAAACACTTACTTCAAAAAAGTATTATCAAGAA
Organism: uncultured bacterium; assembly: GCA_903929735.1. Lineage (GTDB taxonomy): Bacteria > Patescibacteriota > Minisyncoccia > Phycocordibacterales > UBA9973 > UBA8515. The sequence continues at coordinate 8,478 of CAIYVW010000025.1, read as the reverse complement.
TATTAAAACTCCTGATAGAGATTGGCTCCCAGGAGATAATGTTCTTCTAGCTTCTTTAGATTTCGGAATTGCTACTCAATACTCCATAGACTTAACTAAGCATGTTAAACGAGGTCTTAGAGCTAGTTGTGATACAGGATATCGCCCTTCATATGCACCACTAGGATATACCAATAGTAGATATCATCAAAAAGGTAAACAAGAAAAGATTTTAGTAGATGAAGAAAGATTTAGTCTTGTAAGAGAAGTCTTTGATTGGATTCTTTCTGATAAATATACTGTATCAGAAGTATATAGAATGATTAAAGAAAAGAATCTTTTGAAGATACGAGGCATTAGTAAATATTCTTCAAAAGTAATGTCTAAATCATATCTCTTTACAATGATATCCAACCCTTTCTATTATGGAGAATTTGAATACCCTGTTAGAAGTGGCAATTGGTATATAGGTAATCATAAACCTATGATTACAAAAGATGAATATTATCGAGTACAAGAAATTATAGGTAACAAACCAAGAAGAGAACAAAAATATACCTTCGCTTATACTGGAATCATAAAGTGTGGCGAATGTGGAGGTTCAATAACAGCTGAGAGAAAAGTTAAAAGACAGAAGAATGGTAATGTTCATAGATATACATATTATCACTGCACTAAGCGTAAACATCCTGAGTGTACTCAACAATGTATTCTTGAAGAAGATCTTGAAAATCAAGTCTTAGAATACTTAAATGAATTATGTATACCACAAGAATTCCATGAGTGGGCATTAGAAGCCATAGAAGAGATCAAAAAAATAGAGAGTAAAAATTCAGAGAAAGCGATTACTCTAAAGAAAACAATGTATTCAAATAATGAAAACAAACTCTCTGCTCTTCTTGATATGCGACTTTCAGGAGAAATATCTCCAATAGACTATACTAGTAAGAAATCTTCAATTGAAGCAGAGATGACTAATTTAAAGAGTGAAATGATTGGTGAGGGAGAGGAGGAAGTTTGGGTTAATAAAACAAGAGACGCCTTAACCTTTGCTAAAAATATCATTACAGAATATGAAAAGGGAGATATGGAAACAAAGAGAATGATACTTCAATCAATTGGTTCGAACCTCTTACTTTTAAACAAAAAGCTAACGATTACAATAGAAAAACCGTTTCTTTTGTTTAGTGAGATGAAAAAACAACCCCTTAATAGAAAGGATATGTTAGAACCTCTAAAAGTCTTTATAAATAAAGACGAAAGTATTAAAATGTAGAAAACTTTTTACTATAGTCCGCTCGGTAGGAATCGAACCTACGACCATCTCCTTAAAAGGGAGCTGCTCTACCGACTGAGCTACGAGCGGATGTTATTTTGCTCAATAAATACTATCTTATTCATGAACCCGCTACGACTGAGCTACGAGCGGATATTCAAATAGAACTATACACAAAAATACCATATTTATGAGATAAAATCAATATATAACATTTTTATTCAAAAATAATTTTGTTTTATATTTTTTTAGTGTATAATAGATCTTAAGTTACCTATTAAGTTATTTTTTCTTTGATAGAGAGAAAATACAGATAACTATAATAAATAATTTGTTCATTTACTAAACATTTGTATTTATTAAAAATGTTTAAAAGTTCTTTCGTTTCTAAAAGCCAAAAGGCCCAGGAGCCACTCCTTTATCTAATGATATATAAAGAATTGACTCCTAGGCCTTTTCTTTTGGTTATAACAAAAGTAGCCTTTAAAAGTGAAAAAACTTAGAACAAAAAATCCTTTGATTTTATCAAAGGATTTTTTGTTCTTTAAATTACTTTTTAACTTTAGCTTTCTTTTTTGGCTTAGTATCTTTCATCATTGTCTTCCAGTGACTTTTTGCCTCAGATACAACTTTTTCCAAATCTTTTGGATCTATCTTTTTAATCTTAGAGTATTTAGATGAAACTGTATCAATAATTTTATGATAAACAGGTTCTGTTATTTCTTCTGCTTCTTCTAATTTTTCAATTATTTCTCCTTTCATCTTAATAGCCCAACCTTTTATAACTTTTTTATTCTTTTTTCCTTCTGGTCCAAAAAGAACATATGCTGCTGCCCCAAGTGCTGCAACTGTTGCTCCTATACCAACCATCTCCCCTCCGCTTAAACCTTTATTATTTACCTTTTTAGTAGACATAATTTTTATAGTTAAATTAATAATTAATTTTTATTCTTTCTATTTCTTTTTTTAACTCCAAAAAAGAAATTAAAAATGGAACTTTCTTTTATCTTATCTCCAACTTCTTCTAAAGATGAAGTGGCTCCATCGACTGTCTCTTTAAGTTTTTCTGACATATGAGAAAAGTTTCTCATTATTTTTATTAAATAAAAACTAAATATAATAAAAACAACTGTAATTAAAACTACAGAGATAGAACTTATAAAGAAAAAAATTTCTGACTTATAAATTGATTCCATTATGCTATTATAGCACTTTTATCTAGATGACAAAGAAGAAAGTATAAATTGTTCTAAAGCAACCACAAAATCCATTTCACCCCTATGTGCCTTATGATAGATAGAAACTATACTACTAGATTGCAATTTAAGCTCCTCTTTGTTAAATTTTCTAGAACCATTTAGTATCATCATCTTTATTTTCCAAAATAATATACCAGCAATAGCCTCTGGTTCTATTCCTGATAGAATACCCTGCCTGTAAATAATCCAGGTATTAATCTTATCTTTATCAGAAAATGCATCTGTTAGTGAAAAAATATTAAATTTAGCAACTGGGGTGATCTTCTTACTTTCGAAGATTTTAATTTCTCCATATTTTTTATACTTTTTCTGTTCTACAGATGAAAGCTTATCTTGTTTAAGTATAAAAATTGTCTTTGATTCTTTAAGTGAAGAAAGTTCTTCTGTGGAAAAATTTATATCTTTATTGTCTAAAATATTATCTATAATAATAACCTTTAGTTCTCCAAAAAGGCTTATATTATCAGAATAACTCATTATTAAACTCTTATCAGGAAAATCTTGTTTTATAAAATAAATATCACCATTTAAAGTGATTTCTTTAATATATAAACTTTTATTTAAATTATCATCTCCTACAAGGATATAAATCATAACCAATCTTTAACTTTCTTTTTATATTCTATAAAAATATTGCCGTATCTTTCATTTAAAATATGATCTTGTCTTTTAATAAAAATAATCTTAGAAATTAAATAAGTTATAACTATAAAAACAACTGAAAATAATGAATTTATAATTAAACCTAGACCAAGAGCCACAATAGTCAAACCAAAATTTGTTGGATTGCGAGTGTATTTATATGGCCCACGCAAAAAGAAAGATAAATCTCTATTGGGCCCAATTGTAGGTTTTGAAGAAGTTGTAATTCTTTGAGCCCAAAATACAATAAGAGTTCCAAAAATAATCATCAAAAGACCTATATTTTTATATATAGGAGAATTAAAAACATCAAATGGTATTACTATATCCATAACTACACCTAAAATAACAGCCAAGAAGAAAACAGCATAATTTTGTGATAATAGTACATGTATAATACCCGCCTTCTCTTTTTTAAGTTCTTTTGACTGGTCTAATTTATTTGAATTTTGATCATCTTTATCCATATATTAATCCTATCACTAGCTTTAAAATTATGCCACTATTTTAAATCTCCCCAATTTTGACCTATTCCTATAGAAATCTCAAGAGGGACTTTCGTCATATTTTTTGTAAATTCTAAAGGAATTGCTTCTACCATTGATTTCTTTATTATTTCTATAGCAATTTCCAACTTGTCCTTTTTTATTTCATAGACTAATTCATCATGAACCTGTAGAACAACCCTTGCTTCTTCCATTAATCCTGCTTTCTTTAAATTATCTTCAGAATTTTTCATTCCAATTTTGATAATATCAGCTGTGGCAGTTCCTTGAATTGGTGCATTTATGGCCATCCTCTCTGCCATAGCTTTCATAAAGGGTAAAGAAGAATTAATAGCTCTAAAATATCTTTTCCTACCAAAAAGGGTTAAAGTATAACCTTTCTCTCTTGCAAAAACTTTAATACTTTCCAGATATAAAGCTATTGTAGGAAATTGATTAAAATAATTATCATAAAATATTTGAGCATCTTTACGATTTGATCCTAAGTTCTGACTTAAAGCAGTTACTCCCATACCATATAAAATTCCAAAATTTATAACTTTTGCTTTTCTACGCATATCAGAAGTCACATCATCTTCAGAAACCCCAAACACTTTCATAGCAACGGCACTATGGATATCTTTACCCTCTTGAAATGTCTTAATGAAGAATGTATCCTGAGAAAGCAGGGCTGCTATTCTTAATTCAATTTGAGAATAGTCAAAAGAAACAAGAGAATAACCCTCTTCTGAAACAAAAGCATGTCTGATATTTTTACCTTTTTCTGTTTTTACTGGAATATTTTGTAAGTTTGGATTATTAGAAGAAAATCTACCAGTAGTAGTTCCATACTGAAGGAATGAAGCATGTAATCTACCATCAGAACCAATAGCCGTAGGAATAGTGTCAATATAAGTTGAAAGTAATTTTTGTAATTCTCTATGTTCTAATATCTTATTAATAATAGGATGAAGATCTTTAAGTTTCTCAAGTTCACTTTCACGAGTAGAGCGTGCTCCCCCACTAGTTTTCTTCATTCTTAGTCCTAAAGATTTACCATCCACTTCCCCTATTTTTATTTCATCAAAAATCACCTCCGCTAATTGCTTAGGAGAATTAATATTAAATTCCCTTCCTGCATATTCCCATATATCTTTTTCTAATTTTTCTAAATCATTATGATAAAGAACAGATAAATTATTTAAATAATTCCTATCAATCTTTATACCTGTTTTTTCCATTTTCTTTATTATAGGAATAAGAGGTAATTCAATTTCTCTATAAACATATTCTAATCCTTCTTTTTTTATATCATCTTCCATTTTTTCGAGAGATTTATCTAAAGAATCACAATTTTTATAAGAGACAACATCTTCTATTTCAGGATTTGTATTTTCAGAATCTAAAAGCCAGTAAGCAATCTTTGCTTTTTCTAACATTTCCTTATCTATATCTAATAAGTCTAAACTCTTGGAATTTTTAAGATTAGATGTTTCTTTACCACTCTCTTTATTTAAAATATTTAAGAACCTATTTTGTAAGCTCTTAAATTCCATATTTTTGAAAAATTGAGAAACTTCCTCTTCGACAACCTCTTCTCTCCAAACTTTCTTGGGCAAATTAAAATTAATAGGAGCATCTCGTCTAATAGTAGCCAAAGTTTTTGAAAAAATTGCCTCATCTTCTCCTTCTTTTAAGAGAGTAACTACTCTTTCTGAAATACCAATCTCTTTAAAATTTTCAGGATTTTTTTTCAAATCTTTAAACATACTTTCTATGGTCTTATATTTAGATATTAAGATGGTAGCTGTTTTTTCTCCTATACCTTTTATTCCTATTATATTATCTGATGGATCCCCACGTAGCCCTTTATAATCTGGTAGAAATTTAGGCTCAAAACTAAAGCGTTCTATTACCTTTTTTTCATTATATAAAATAGTATCATTGATACCTTTTTTAAGAGTATAGACTTGAACACGATCATCTTCTACTAGTTGTAAAGTATCCATATCACCAGAAGCAATAATTATGTCTAATTCTTTTTCATTTATATTTTTTTCTACAATTGTTCCAAGTAAATCATCGGCTTCAAAACCCTCGCATTCATACATAGGAATAGATAAAGCTTTAAAAAATTCTCTTGAGCGAATAAGTTGTATAACTAAAGCATCATCTGCTTTAGCCCTACCAGCCTTATAATCATCATAGGCAATATGCCTGAAAGTCTTCTTGGGTAAATCAAAACAAGCCACTATATAGTCTGGGTTTAACTCAGAAATAATTTTAAACAGCATTGTCGCCAAACCATAAATAGCGCCTGTTGGTTCACCTTTTGAATTCATAAACTCAGGTAGAGCATGATATGCTCTATGAATTATTGCATGAGTATCAAGTAATATAAGCCTTTTTTTCTTATCTTTATTCTTTGCCATTAGCTAATTATACCAGAATTTTATAGTTCTAGTTGATTCATCTTTATGACCAAGACTCAAATTATAAATATTCTTAGGTAAACAATCAGAAACTCTTTCTGGCCATTCAATTATAATTAAATTATCTTTATTGGTTATAATTTTATTCCAACCAAGATTAATAAGCTCTTTGTAATTATCTAATCTATAAGCATCAATGTGAATTAAATTTTTAAATTTTTTATGATTCAATTTATAAATCTTCATAATAACAAAAGTAGGAGATATAACATTATCTACAACACCCAACTGTTTCGCTATTTCTTTAGTAAGAGTTGTTTTACCTGCGCCTAAATCTCCAGAGAAAGTAACTATAGTGGCTACTTCTTTCTTATCAAGAACTATCTTTTTTATTATTTCTTTAGCTATATTCTCTATTTTAGAGAGTTCGAATATTTCTTTCATGTAAATATATTAACATACCCACCACAATTCTGTGATGGGTATGTTATAAGTCTTAAATCTTAATGGACAGGGGTTGTGGGGTGAGTATTTGATTGGTTTGAATTTCTACTGTAAAAAGATCGAATAATTAATATTAACAAAAGTATTATTAATAATATAATTAGCCATCCGATTAAACCTAAAGACAATATTCCTCCAAAGAAAACACTAGCTCCTAGATCATTAACTGTATTACTTATATTCTTAGGTACATTTAATACATAGGCCATAGCATTTTCTTGTGCACCATTTGTATTTGTATATACAAGAATTGCGGTAGTAGCTATTTGAGAATTATTAGAAGGAATACTATCAACTCTAGCTTGTATAAAGATTACCCCATCTTGGTTTGGATTCAAATCTTCTATAGGAGCAGAAAGTGTATGAGTATCTACTGCATAAGTCCCTCTTGAAGCATTTACAAGAGTTATATTTGTAGGTAGCATAACTTGAACCATAGGCTTAGTAAGTTTACTTTTTCCTATGTTTTTATAAGTAACAACATAATTTATCACATCTCCTGTGTCTATAACTGGTGAATTATTACTAATATTTAACATTATAGGAGACTCTGTTCCAATAACAGTTGTACCTTGAATTATTATCTGTCTTTGAGTAACCGTTTCGCCTAATGTTTTAAATATTTCTATACTACCCCTTGATACTCCCCCTTGACCTTCAGAGACAGCCTGGAAATAATAAATAGTATTTGGATTAAGACCAGTAAGTGTATCACTCAAGTTACTACTACCATTTATACTTTTTGACTGAGTGCGTAATCCAAGATTTACAGTTGATCCATACTCGAAATATGTATTTGAATTAAGATAACTTGAGTTTGTAATATAACCATTTACCTGAGCCTGATTTCTAGTGATATTTGTAGCTACAGTAGTAACAACATCCTTGTTTACATAACTAATAGTGTTCACATAGTTCTGACCTGCTGTCATAAAAGAAATAGAATTTCCTCTATAGATCTGATTATTATTTGAACTTTGAGCTGCTACACAGTAACTGTAAGTTGTATTAGGAGATAGAGATGAAACTGGAACTGATATATTACTAGAAGATTGGTTATAAACATTACCATAGGCATTTCCATAACAAGGTAATTCTATCCATGAATTTACAAGAGAGCCATTACCATTTGTATAACCATTTAATGTAGCTCCATAGTTTGTTATGTTTGTTGGTGTGTAAGTAGAAACTGAAGGACTACTATAGTTATAGTTATTTGTATAATTATAGTTATAGTTATTTGTATCTACATAAATACTTAAAGAAAGAGAATCTGACCCATTATTTCCTGTTGCATTTATTGTGTAAGTATTAGTATTAAGAGGATATACACGATAACTTCCAGAATTAGATACACTTCCTAATCCAGATATATAAACTGAACTACAATAATTAGTATTCCAAGTTAGAGTAACAGGGTCACCTGCTCTCACTGAATTATTACTTGCTTGAAAATTAGAAACTGTACAATTATTATATTGTTGCTGATAGTACTGACAAGGTAATGAACCATTATAATTTGTTGCTTGAGGATCTCTACAAATTTGCTGTGGGTAAGTACAAGGTAAAGAGCCTCCATAATTACTTGCTGAATAGTCTTGGCAGATTCTTACAGGGTATGTACAAGGAAGTGGGCTACCATAATTACTTGCTGAAGTATCTCGACAAAGTAGCTGTTGAGGGTATGTACATGGTAGAGAACCATGATAATTAGTAGCACTAGGATCCTGACATAATAATATAGGTTGATTAACACATATAACTATCGTTCTAGTCTGTGGTGCTCCACTTACTCCATACGCAGTTAATGTGTATGTAGTTGAAGTTGTAGGCCAAACAGCTTGTGAACCATTAACATTTACATTTCCAAGAGCTGGATAGATAGTAGCTGATGTACAGTT
>CAIYVW010000024.1 GCA_903929735.1 uncultured bacterium | reverse complement strand
TAAGATATATAAAATAAAGATAGAAAAGTAATCCACATATTCACAGTTATAATAGTAGTAATAAAGTATATTAATAAATAATTATAAAAACACTATGAAGTTAGAATGCTCAATAGAAAAAATAAAAAGTGCTCTCATGATAGTAGATAGAATAACTGGTAAAAATCTAACCCTACCTGTTCTTAGTTCTGTTCTTTGGGTTGCTACTGGTAAATCATTAAAACTACGTGCTACTAATTTAAATATTGGTATAGAAATGGAAGTTCCTGCAAAAATAGAGAAAGAAGGTGTTATAGCTATACGTAGTGATATACTATCTTCTTTATTTTCTGTTCTTTCTGGTGATTCTATAGTTTCTTTTGAATCAGTTAATGATAATTTACTTGTTAAAACAAAATTAAATACAATAATTTTAAAAAGTATTTCAAGTGATGATTTTCCTACAATACCAATAATAGAAGGAGATGAAATTATTTTATCAGCAAGTAAGTTTTTAGAAGGAATTAAATCTGTTTATTATAGTGCTTCTATTTCTGAGATTAAACCAGAAATAGGTAGTGTTTATATTTATCCAGAAGATGATATTATAGTTTTTGTTGCCACTGATTCATTTAGATTAGCGGAGAAGAAAATTAAAATAAAACAAAAACTTTCTTTTAGTGGAATCTTAATACCATACAAGAATACAGTTGAGATAATTAAGGTATTAGAGGGGATAGAAGGGGATGTAAAGATAAATCTTCAAAAAAATCAAATATCTTTTTCTACATCAAGTATTTACTTAACTTCTAGAATTATAGATGGATCTTTCCCAGACTATAAACAAATAATTCCTAAAGTTAAAGCAACTGAAGTTACTTTATTAAAGCAGGAATTTATTTCATCTCTTAAGGTTTCTAATATTTTTTCAGATAAATTTAATCAAGTTACATTTAATATAAAACCATCAGAGAAAGTCTTTGAGATAGAAGCTAAAAATAGTGATATAGGTGAGAATATAACTCTAATAGGAGGAGCTTTATCTGGAGAGAATATAACCTTAAATTTTAATTATAAGTATATTATAGACTGTTTTCAGTCTATAAGTGCTGATTCTTTAAATCTTGAATTTAATGGTAGTAACAAACCAATGATACTAAAACCAATAGGTGATTCATCTTTTATGTATTTAGTAATGCCAATGAATAGATAATATTTTACCAAAGTTAATCTTTGATAAAATTTATTAAATTATATGGATTATGATCATATTAAAAATTATTTAGATAAATTTAGAAATATAATTTTTTCTAAAGAGGAAAATTATAAAATAATTATAGATATAATTAAAAAGAATACTTCTATAGAAGTAGAGACAAAATCAATCCAAATTAGAAATCATACTATATATATAAAAGCCTCACCATTAGTTCATAGTGAAATTTTGATGCATAAAGAAAAAATCTTAAAAGATTTAATATCTATATCACAGTTATATAATTATAAAGACATAAAATAAACAATTAATACAATATTAATTGTTTATTTTAAAATTAATATTAGTTTCACCTGTTAAGTTATTTGTATCATATCCAATAATGTGGATAGTATTTAGGCTTTTTAGATCAGATATTTCATCTTGATTAAAAGATACATTGTATGGAAGTGTTTTAATTGATTTTAAATAAGTATTGTTTACAAATATATCAACTTTTTTAATAGGTGTCTGCCCCATAGAATTAATTGTAAATGAAATATTATCATTTGCATTATATGGTATATCTGAAATACCATTTATAGCAAGAACAGGTTTAGTTGTTGAGTCAATATTAATATTAGAATCTATTGGTTTATCATTTAAAGATATATTTTTAAAATTCATATAATTATTTGCCCACCATTTTTGTACACCATATTCCCAGTTTATATATTGAGGATCATCTGTTTTTTTATAAGGAATTTTATTTAAGGGATCATTTTTATCTATCCAGTATAGTATAGTGTGTACATTTGTTAGAGATACTTCATTTTTAGTTACATCTATAATATTTGATGTTGTTGGTTCTGAACTAGATGTATTTTGCATGAAAGTTTCTCCTCCTTGCCAAAATCCTCGAAGAACAGGTGGTATTGATGTATCTATAGGTTCAGGTTGTTGGAAAAATTCATTAGGTTGATTTTTTAATGCCTCTGATATGACAGCGTTCCAGATAGGCCCAGCAAGGGCTGCACCACCTTTTTTCATAGGAGTGTTGTCATTATTACCTACCCATACTCCTACGGCTATAGAAGGCGTATATCCAATAGTCCAAGCATCTTTATTATCATTTGTGGTACCTGTTTTAACTGCTACATTATGTCCTGGTATATTTAATACAGATGAAGCTCCAAATGTAGGAGTTCTTGCTTGGTCATCAGAAAGAATATTTGAAAGAATGTCGGTTGTATTTTGATTTAGAACTTGATATGGATTATCTTCATATTTTTCAAGAACATTTCCATTTGCATCTTCGACAGATAAGATACCTTTATAAGGATGTCTTATTCCATTCGCAGCAAAAACACTATAAGCAGAAGTCATTTCAAGTAATGTTGTCTCTCCACCTCCAATAACAAGAGATAGACCATACCTAGTTGGGTCTGTTAGAGTTGTAATACCTAAATCACTTGCCATAGAAAGAGAATCTTTTATTCCAACTAAATAAAGTAGTTTAATAGCAACTATGTTAATAGATTGAGCTAATGCATCTTTAAGAGTCATAGGTCCACGAAATTTATTATCATAATCACTTGGTGTATAACAAACGGCTGTTTTATGTCCAGATAAAGGTTTTCCTTCTGGACTACAAGAAGAGTTAAACTCAGTTTTTACATCAAATAAAGTTGTTTGAGCAGTATATCCTTTTTCAAATGCCTTGGCATAGACGATAGGTTTAAATGAAGATCCTGGTTGTCTTAGTGCTGTTGTTACATTGTAATTACCATCAACAGTTTTATCAAAATAATTTCTTGAACCCACCATACTAAGTATTTGTCCTGTTTTAGGATCTATAGCTATTATTCCTGTGTTTTTACCATTCCAATTTTTTTCATTTTCTTTTGATTTTTGTAAAGCCACAGTTTCTGCTGTTTTCTGTAAATTAAAATCTAATGTTGTTATGACTTTTAATCCACCATTTTCCAGTGTATCAATTCCATAATGTTTTTCTAAATAATCTTTTATAAAGAATACAAAATGAGGGGCAGCTATATTCATAGGTTTTTCTGGTTGAAACACTACCACCTCAGCAATTGATTTATTATATTCATCTTGCGTAATAAATTTCAAATCAAGCATTCTTTTTAAAACTAAATTTTTCCTTTCATCTAATTTATTTTTATTATTTCTATATGGTGAATAATATGTTGGACCATTAGGTATAGCAGCTAAATAAGCTGATTCAGCTAATGTTAAATTAGCAGGATCTTTATCAAAGAAAGCCTTTGCTGCTTCTTCTATGCCGTATATATTTCCACCATAAGGAGCTTCATTTAAATATAGAGCAAGAATATCTTCTTTACTCATAATTTTTTCTAATTTAACAGCTAAAATCCATTCTTTTATTTTACGAGTAACAGATCTTTCTGATGTAAGTAGAGTATTTTTTATTAATTGTTGAGTTATTGTTGAACCACCTTGAACCTTACCTCCTGTTATATTTGACCATATAGCTCTCAAAATAGATTTTACTCTTATTCCTTTATGATTATAAAATTCTGAGTCTTCTATGGCGACCGTAGCATTTTTAATATTTGAACCCATATCTTCGTAAGGGATAATAGTCCTTTTAATATTTTCATGTAAATTATAAAGTAAAATAGTTCCAGTCCTATCGTATATTTTAGTTGAACTTGCCATTTTACTCTCAGTAAAAAGTTTAAAATCTGGCAATTTTAATGTGCTTACCCAAACTATAAAAATTGCGGTAATTAAAACTCCTAGACCAACCATTACAAATAATGTGTTTTTAAGTACTTTAAGTGGTTTTTTACTCATATTCTATATCATATCATACTCAAAGGCTCTACGGACAAAGATTGTAATTTATGATAAAATAGACATCATGAAAAAGATAAACGATGAATTATTAACAAGGGGTATATCTGCAATTTACCCATCTAAAGAATACTTACAAAATAGAATAAACAAAGGAGAAAAACTTACAATATATTTAGGAATAGACCCTACAGGCCCCACTCTTCATCTTGGTCATGCTATACCAATAAAAAAACTAAGTGAATTTCAAAAAGCAGGTCACAGAGTTATTCTTCTTATGGGTGATTTTACTGCCATGATAGGTGACCCAACAGATAAAGGAGCTGTAAGAAAACAATTAACTCATAAACAAGTAATGGCTAATCTAAAGAATTACAAAAAACAAGCAAGTTCATTACTTTCTTTTGATGGGAAAAATCCTGCCAAAATAATGTTTAACTCTAAGTGGTTAAGCAAGATGAATTTTGCTGATGTTATAGACTTAGCTTCTAAAATGACAGTACAGCAGATGCTGGAGAGAGATATGTTTAAAAAAAGAATAGAAGAAGGAAAACCAGTTTCTATACATGAATTTATGTATCCATTAATGCAAGCTTATGATTCAGTTGCTATGAATGTCGATGGTGAAATAGGAGGGAATGATCAAATATTTAATATGTTATGTGGTCGTGACTTAATTAAAACACTAAAGAATAAAGAAAAATTTGTTGTAGCTGTTAAACTCTTAGAAGATAATGAAGGTGTTAAAATGGGTAAATCAGATGGCAATATGGCAGCCCTCTCAGATACAGCTTCACAAATGTATGGTAGTGTTATGAGTTGGAAAGATAGTCTTTTGATCTCAAGTTTTGAACTTTGCACTAATATTTCTTTAGAAGAAATAGAAAATATAAAAGAAGATATTAATTCAAATAAAGCTAATCTTCGTGATTTAAAAATGCGTTTAGCTAAAGATATAGTAGCTATTTATCATGGGGAGAAGAAAGCCTTAGAAGCACAAGAGAATTGGGAAAGTACTTTTTCAAAAAAGGAGATACCAACAGATATAGAGAACTTTAAGGTAGATAAGTCAGATCTTTTAATAGATGTATTATCTATAAATAAAATTGTTTCTTCTAAGAGTGACTTTCGTAGACTTGTAGATGAAGGAGCTATTACAAATCTAGATTTAAATGAAAAAGTTTCTACTCATACTCAATTAGTAAAAGAAGGAGTCTATCGAATAGGGAAGAGGAGGTTTTGTAAAATAGAATTTAAATAAAATAAAAAGGAGTAAGGCAAGACCTTACTCTTTTTTATTTATATTATTAATATTCAGAACCATCTAATCCTACAAAATCACTCATATCTTCTTCATCTTCTAGTAAGTCATCTTCTAGAAGAATATCATCATCTAATAGTGGATCATCAAGATCATCTTCTGTGATTATTTCTTCCTCTAACTCGTCTTCATTAATATCAACCTCAGGATTTAACTCTTCATCATCTTTATAGCTCATAATTTAATTAATATATTAAAAACATATTATAATGACTATTTGTATCAAAATATTATTTTCTTTGCAATACCTTACAACCTGTGGATATCTTTATGAGGGGATATTACTGAATCTCTCACAAGCTAGACAAGTGATACCTATAGCTATAGCATCTAACTCGTCGTCAGAATTTGTTTTTGTATTTATTTCTATTAGTTTAGGAACCATAGACATGACTCCATCTTTTGTCGATTTTCCATATCCTGTAACAGCAATTTTTATTTGAGGTGGAGTATACTCAAAAATCTGTAGATTGTTTCTAGAGGCACTATATATAATAACTCCTCTGGCCTCTGAAACACCCATAACTGTTTTTTGATTTGTTGTAAAATAAAGTTTTTCTATCGCTAGGGCTTCTGGTTTATACTTTTTAATTAATTTTTCAATTTCATTTCCAATTAAAGTAAGTCTTTCATGAAAAGGTATTTTAGCAGATGTTTTAAAACAAGAAGAGTAGACCAAGATATGTTTTGGCTTTATTGTTTTATCTATGACCGCTATACCAACTCTTTCAAATCCTGGATCAATCGCTAATATTCTCATATATAATTTATTTTTCTATAAAATCAAAACCTAGATGTTCGTATCCCTTTTTAGTAACAGTTCTACCTCTTGTCGTTCTTTCTAGTAGTCCTAATTGTATTAAGTATGGTTCTATAACTTCTTCTATTGTAGCTTCTTCTTCACTTGTAGCAGCTGCTATTGTTTTAAGTCCTACAGGTCCGCCATTAAATTTATTTATTATTATTTCTAAAACTCTTCTATCAGAAGAATTTAATCCTATTTCATCTATTTCAAGTAAAGATAAAGCTTTGTTGACTGCACTTTTAGATAAAGGAATTTTGTTCACCTGAGCATAGTCACGACATCTCTTGAGAAAATAGTTTGCAGTACGAGGAGTAAATCGAGCCCTTTTTGCTATTTCATCTAATGCTTCATCTTCAAGTTCTACTCCAAGAATTTTAGCTGAGCGTGATAATATCTTTTTTATTTCATCATGAGTATAAAATTCAAGTCTAAATACACCACCAGAGAATCTTGAACGAAGGGGAGATGATAGGAGTGCAATTCGAGTTGTAGCAGCGATAAGAGTAAAAGGGGGAAGTTCTAGTTGTATAGTACGAGCAGAAGGTCCTTTTCCTATAATAATATCTAAAACACCAGACTCCATGGCTGGATACAAAACTTCTTCTACCATTTTATTTAAACGATGTATCTCATCTATGAAAACAATATCTAATGGAGCTAGGTTTGTAAGTATAGAAGCAAGGTCTCCAACTTTTTCGATTGCAGGTCCTGAAGTTATTTTTATCTGTCTACGTGTTTCTTTTGCTATTAAGTGGGCTAATGTTGTTTTACCTAAACCTGGAGGTCCATAAAATAATATATGTTCTGCTGGATGAGACCTTTCTTCTGCGGCAGTTAGAAGTATTTTAAGGTTAGCTTTTATATTTTCCTGTCCGACATACTCATCCCAAGCACTTGGACGCAAAGTTTGATCCAAGAAACCTTCATCTTTAATTGTTGTATCTTTACTTGACATTATTTTCTTAATATGCTATACTCTCTTTAGTAATTTGATATGAGTAGATTATAGCATTTTATGCGAAGAGGACATAAATCTCTAAGCAATCGGCCCCGTGCTCTATATATGTGCATAGGACGTCTTGGTTTATATTTATATTTACTGTGGCTATCCTGTAATCATATATTACTTTGTAAGCGCATGCTCTCAAAGGATTGTTTAGAGATTTATGTTTTTTTCTTTAATTAAAAAATCGCCATTAAGGCGATTTTTTAATTTATTAATCTTCGTAAAAATCAACAACACTAGCTACTTCTTCATAAGAGGTGATACCTTTTAGTATTTTTACTAGACCATCTTCTTTCATACTTAGAGATACTTGGTCTTTAGCTACTTCTTTAATTTCTCTTTCACTTGGATTTTTTATTATAATTTCTTCAATTTTAGCATCATTATAAATAGCTTCAAATATTCCTATTTGTCCATGGAATCCTGTGTTGTTACATTCAGTACATCCAACTGGGTCATAAATTTTAAAAGGACTACTTGTGTCAATTCCATATTCAGAGAAAATTTTATTATGAGATTTTGCTTTTTCTATCATGCTATAAAATAATGAAGATTCTTCTTCACTGAGAGCTCTCTCTTTTTTACAGTGAATACAAAGCTTTCTAACTAAACGTTGAGCAATAGAAAGAGAAAGAGCAGAAACTAATATTTTAGGATTAACCTCTAGGTCTATAAGACGAGGTATAACTCCAGCGGCATTATTCGTGTGTAATGTTGAGAAAACTAAGTGACCAGTTAAAGCAGACTCAACAGCAATTTTTGCTGTTTCATTATCACGTATTTCTCCGACCATGATAACGTCTGGGTCTTGACGGAGAGCTGAACGTAAACCTTCTAAGAATGTATAACCCTTTTCATCGTCAGTTTGAGTTTGTGTAATTCCTGGAAGATGATATTCAATAGGATCTTCAATTGTTATAATTTTTATTTCAGTAGAATAAATTTTCTGAAGAAATGAATAAAGTGTTGTTGTTTTACCTGAACCAGTTGGTCCAGTAAGAAGTATAAGGCCATTAGGTTTTTTAATTTCTCTCATGAAAACATTATATAGTTTTGTCTCTATACCCATCGCCTCAAGTTTAACTCTTATTGATTTAGGATTTAAGATACGCATAACTATAGACTCACCATAAGCTCCTGGTATAAGAGACACACGAAGACTAATCTCATCTTGTCCTATAAAAATACTAAATCTTCCATCTTGAGCTATTGAACTAGCTGTAATTTTTAAACCAGAGATAAGTTTAATTCTAGAATTTATGAATTTATGAGCCGAAGGAGGTATTTCCATAACTTCATGAAGTATTCCATCTAATCTAAATCGTAAACGAACAGTATTTTCTTCTGGCTCAAAGTGTATATCTGAAGCATTAACTTTTACAGCTCCTGCTATAGCTATTTCAAGAATTTGAGAAGTTGTATGAATGTTGTCCTTTTCAATTTCTAATATTGTATTTTTAATATCTTGAATATTATTTATTCTAGAATCGATTATCCTTAAAGATTCTTCAGATAAAATCATACTTCCAGGCTTTGACTCTCTAGCGTAAGAGATTTCTTTATATCTTTCCCAAGCTTTATTTAAACTAAACATAGAAGCCATATAGAAATGAGGGATATATTCATGGTCTGTAAAAAACTTACGCAAATTTTCTAATTTATCTGGCTGAGGAGAATGAACAGCAATATGTATATCTTTACCTAAAAGTTTAAAAGGAGCAATTTCTAACTCACGAGCTTCCTTTTCATCTATTGTACGTAGAGCATCATTTTCTATTGGTATATTTGCAAGATGAACAGGATGTACTCCGTAGCGAGCTTGAGCTAAAGTGTCAACTAGTTCTTCCTCTTCCTGTTTTCTTAAGTCTGTTAAATTTTTATTCTGTTTATCATCATCAAATATAATTGGCATATTTGTCTATTATAGCTCATAAAAGCTTCATGTTTATACTTGACAATCATTTTTATGTATGCTTTTATTTAAGTGAATAATAAATTTGTGATTATTATAAATGATTCTCATTTTGGGTGTTATTTATAATAATCACAAATTTAAATAATCGGACAAAGGAGGCCGATATAGAATGAAAAAGTTATATTTTCTTTTTTTAATCACATTGTTTCTTTTCATGAGTTGTGTCTTACACAAGAAAGTTGTGGATCAACCAAAATCAAAGTTAGTTGATGGAGCAGACAAGCCGATTCCTTGGAAACAATCTTACTTTAAGAATATAAGTCTTAAAGATTCAGTTCTATTTTTTAATAGCACTGAAATTAAGATTGAAGGAGAATTCTTTAATCAATCTTTCTTTGTAAAAGATGGAGTAGTTAATGTCGTAGATTCTATAAATAATGTTTCTAAGATCGTATCTGCTCTTACCCCAGGTGGCTTCATTGATATGAAGAAGTCTTCTTCTGGAGAGATAAATATTATGTTAGTTTCATTTTCGAAAGATGAATCAACATATCAATTTACTTTTTTCAGGAATAATGAAGGATTTTTTATTTTAAATGGAAAGGCTAACTTGATCTTTAGGGGTCATCTTTACTCTATCACAGCTAGTTCTTCTACTGATTGTATTTTATTATTTTATTTTAATAAAATTACAATTAAAAATGAGATAAAAGAGCAAGCTCCAGGGTGGAGACAGATAAATTAATAGATAATTATTTTCTAATTAAAAAACCTTCAAGAAATTGGAGGTTTTTTTCTTTTATAATTCTAAATTAGCCATACATTGAAATGTTTTTATAGATAATATAGTATAGTGGGGAATATAGACTAGGGTTGACAATCATGTCTAAATATGATATGATATAAAAAATGTAATAGTTTTAAATGTTTTACTTGTTTCTCTTTTTTAGGGGAATAAATATAACATTTAAAACTATTTGATATGAAAAAGTTTCTGGTTTTGTTTTTACTCTTTGTGCTAGGCATTTCTGGAGTAATTTTGGGTCAACATACAGTTGCCCCTGTGAAAAAAGTGATTCCAAATCACAACTATTCCATTGATGAACTCAAACAGTTTATCAATAGTAGCGACCCTATTGTTGGAGAATGGACAAAAACCTTTCTAGGCTTAGTCCAGAGTGGTCTCCTTAGGTGCAATGAAGACCTCTTTATTCTTAAAGAAAAGAGAAATCAAAGAGAGCAAGCTCTTGAAATCATTGATAAATATTGTTTTATTGATCGAATTGATCTTTCTTCAGGATTTTTAAATTCTGGAAGAACTTTCGACAACAAAATAAAGTTTATTAGAGACCCAAGAAACTTAAGTAATGTAGAATTTCTTGCATTTGAATATGGAAGTTGTCATAAGGATATTGTTAAGATGAATTGTTTTAATTTACCTGATATTCCTGAGAAAAAAATACCGGTGTTTGTTAAGGAAACACCTAAGAAAATTTATCAGGAACCTGTAATTGAAAACAATAATTGGCAGTATCAATCACCGAAAGTAGAACAGCCTTATGATCTTAAGGTAAAGGCTAAGAACCAAACTTGGTTTGGTCGCAATAAATCGTGGCTAATACCAGTTGCTGCAACTCTTGTTGCAAGTGGAGTAACTACTATTGTTCTTTTAAATAAAGAAGAGCATTATGTGGCTCCTATACCTGTTATACCTGGAGGTCCTGGAGGAGCTCCTACAACAGTAGTTCCTAGTACTGGAGGTCCTGGAGGTGCGAATACTTCAGGATTTATACATCACCCCGTAGGAGTCGGAATTGTAATTCATTTTTAGTCCTTTTAAAATTTAGTTTGGGATGAATAACTATTATTAAATATAATAATAGCCATCCCTTACTTTTTTAAGTCTTTAACCCAAGAGAGTTGAAGGTTTAAAATTGTAAATTAAATTTATTAATAATCAGCGCCTATGGCGAGATAAATATGAAAAATTATATTAAAAAAATAATAGTCGGAGTTTTTGGAATTGCTTTGATATTCTCAGCGCAAAGAGTTTTTGCTGTTTCTACTTGGAATCAAGCATCAAATGATTGTAGTAGTATTAATATAGTAAATGCTACTACTAATGAAGGTTATTCTAGTCCTTGTTGGATTGGTACTAATGTTTCAGCTAGTGCTGGAGATACAGTTAATGTCCGAATTTATTATCATAATACGGGTACAGTTACATCTACTAATACTAGTCTTGTTCTAAGTGCACCTTCAAATAACACTTCCGGAACTTATAAATCTTTTACTGGAAGAATTGTTTCAGATCAAGGAAGTTTATCTTTTGGACCTGTTGCAGTTAATCTTTCTAGTTCTCAAACTTTGAGTTTCTATTCTGTTAAGTGGTATACAAATAATACAAGTGAAACCTTGACCCCTTTATTGTCTGGTCAGAATGGTTCAGAAGTTTTAGCTAATGGTTTAGCTATAGGTTCTATCGCTCCTGGATGGACTACTCAAGGTTCAGTTGTTGTAGCTTTTAAAGTAAGTTCAACTGTTGTTCCTCAATTGTGTACAGATCCATCTGCAACTAACTATAATGGTCCTTTGCCTTGTAACTATCCACAACCAGTATGTACAATTTCAAATTTTACAACATCTCCTAGTTCAATATCTTCTGGTTCTTCTTCAACTCTCTCTTGGAATACAACTAACTGTACTTCTGCTACTATATATCCAACTCTTGGAAATGTAGCTGTATCAGGATCACAAACTGTTTGGCCTACAACTTCAACTCTTTATACTCTAACAGCTTATGATGCCATGGGGTCTTCTAAAACAAGTACAACTACTGTTACAGTAAATGCCCCCACAACCTACACAATCACTGCAACTTCAAATGCAGGTGGAACAATTACTCCTTCTGGAGTAACAACTTACTCTTATAACGGTAGCCAAGCTTATTCAGTAGTTCCTTTATCTGGTTACACTTTAACAAATGTTTC
>CAIYVW010000023.1 GCA_903929735.1 uncultured bacterium | reverse complement strand
TGAATAATACAGTTGAATAATACAGTTGAATAATACAGTTGAATAATACAGTTGAATAATACAGTTGAATAATACAGTTGAATAATACAGTTGAATAATACAGTTGAATAATATAGTTGAATAATACAGTTGAATAATATAGTTTGAAATAAATAAAGTATGATGAGAGCATATATGATAAGCCGTTTTAAATAGGGATCGCCGATATGAGTAATGTTATCATATATGGCCGATGATTATATACCCTCGTAATGGTGTCATTTTTAATTGAAATGAATTAAAAATATGACGGGAATTAAAATACTTAACCGATTGTTTCTCTCCATGAATATAATCCAAGACACAATTCTTCCAAGAAAATATATTATCATAAATATATTTTCCATAAAATTCTAACCCTTAAATAAAATTACGGAGAGAAACACCCAAGAATAAGTATTTGGATTTAGCAACTGCAAAAAGAGCGAAGCTCGGGGGTAAGGGGGTCACGACCCCCTGCAACTGCAAAAAGAGCGAAGCTCGGGGGTAAGGGGGTCACGACCCCCTAAAAGAGCGAACGTAAGGCTCGGGGGTACCGTAGGAACTGAGGGGGTCACGACCCCCTATTTTTGAGATAATATATATTTTTGATGTATTTTTGTTTCTACATGTCGCAAAGGACTGCATTTATAAGTTGATCCACAAGGACAATTTATAACTGGTTTATTCTTAAGACCTGATAATATTTTCTCTCTATTATCTGAATAATAATTATGTGATTTTAATAATACTTTTTCTTTATTATTAATATATTTTTGTTGTATTTTTGTTTTTTTATTATCGGTCTCTATCTCTGGTTCATTCTTTATTTTTTCATTTTCAATCTTTAACTCATCAACTACCATAAGTAACCTATTATATTTTATTTCACTATTTTCAAGTTTTATTGTTAAATTTTCTTGAAGTAATAAATTATATCTTTCTTTATGACTATTATCATCATTTAATTTTTCTTGAAGTAATAAATTATATCTTTCTTTATGACTATTATTATCTTTTAATTTTTCTTGAAGTAATAAATTATATCTTTCTTTATGACTATTATCATCATTTAATTTTTCTTGAAGTAATAAATTATATCTTTCTTTATGACTATTATTATCTTTTAATTTTTCATTTTTTATTTCTTCCAACTCTTCAAGTAATACTGTATATTTTTCCGGAGTAAATTCTATTTCTTCAATTATCTCTCTAATGGTTTCATCTATTTTATCTATCTCAGATCTCAATAATAATTCATTATGTTTCCTTTTCAACTGTAATTGTCGTCTTATTGAAGATAAAAATGTATTGTTTTTGAGTGCTGTTTCTATCTGTGTTTTATTCTGCACTCTAAATGCCGAAACTAATCTAAAATTTTTATATGTTTTCTTGTGTTTTCTTACACGATCGGAGAGAAAATTAGAACAACCAAACTTGATTAGTGGTTCATCATCATAACTTACATTATCGGTTAATCCGTAATATATACATTGAACGTCGTCTGGAAATTGATCCAATATTGTATTTTCTCTCAAATTATCTTTATCTAATGTTACGTTCTCCAATTGTTTATTTTGTTCTGTAAGTTGTTTATTTTTATCGTCTAGTTGTAATCTTAATTCGTTACTTTCTTCATCTACGACTTCTTGAATTATCTCTTCAAGGTTAATATAATATTCGTGGATTTGAGCTGCTTTTTTTGTTTGTGCTTTTAAACATAATGATTTAAAACATTTAATATTTAACATATATTTTATTATATTGTGACCTCCATGTTCATTTTCTTGCTTATCAATTTGAGTAAGCATGTTTTCTTTATAATCGATAACAGACTTAAAATGTTTTTCTAATACTCTTACAGCATTTTGTTTTGAAGAAAATCCCAACCATTTCCATACCTTATCTAAATCAATGACATAATCTTTTAATCTGTCATTATTTATATAACAATAAAATCCACTTAAAAACATTTGTTGTTCAAATCCATTAAATTTTGTATTAATTTTAGATAATAATTTAACATTATAATTATTATTAATTTTAGTGACTGGATTATTCTCTATTAATTCAACGATATTCAACTGTTCCATACTGTTATATATGTATTATAGGGTTATATCTTTAAGCACTATTTAATGTCGTATTAAATACATTAATAAATACCCCTATTAATAAGCATTAATATGATATACCATTAAATAATATGATAAATATTTAACTATTTATCATACGGTATTAATAATCCATTAAATAGGGATCGCCGATATGAGTGAGGTTATCATATATGACCGGTGATTATATACCCGATAATGGTGTCATTTTTAATTGAAATGAATTAATAATATGACGGGAATTAAAATACTTATCTGGTTGTTTTCTCTCCATAGGGGGTCGTGACCCCCTTACCCCCGAGCTTCGCTCTTTTTGCAGTTGCTAAATTCAATTACTTATATTCATTCTTTCTCTCCGTAATTTATTTTGAAGAGTCTAAAAGTTTGAGAATATTATTTATAAATAATATTTTCTTCAAGAAAAGAGTTCTTGGAATATTTCACGGAGAGAAAGAATGAATATAAGTAATTGAATTTAGCAACTGCAAAAGAGCGAAGCTCGGGGGTAAGGGGGTCACGACCCCCTGCAACTGCAAAAGAGCGAAGCTGTGGGGGTACCGTAGGAACTGAAGGGGTCACGACCCCCTATCCGGGTGAAAAAATGGGTTAATTACAATTTACAATTACAACACAAAGCAGGGTTATTTATCTACCACATATCTTCATCATCTTCTTCCTCCTGTTCTACAACCGGAACCAACTTTTTGGTTGCGGGATCCCACACCCCTAGATGGGTGTTTTCATCGTCATTTGTATATACATTATTAGTCCCTTTGGCGAGTAAATAGATTACACCGTCAATTTTAAATTCCTTTGTATCTTCCATTTCGTCATCGTCTCCATCTCCAGATAGAACTTCGGGATCTTTAACTAGGGTTTTAACCTCAACAAGGTCTTTAACTGCTCCGGCTTCATCTTCATCCGATGATGAATCAGATCCCGAATCCGATGATGAATCAGAACCCGAATCCGATGATGAATCAGAACCCGAATCCGATTCAGAATCAGAACCCGACTCCTCTTCTAATTCTTCCGATGAAACCGATGAAATCGCCGATGCTATAACCGGAACCAATACTACCACCGGTACTACCACCGGTACTACTTCTGGTGCTACCGGTACTTTTTTAGCCGACTTCTTCGTCAATTTCTCTTGCTCTTTATTCAGTCTATCTTGTTCCTTTTTAGCCTCCTTCTCCAGTCTATCTTGTTCCTTTTTAGCATCTTTCTCCAGTTTTTCCCGTTGTTCTTTCACAGCCTTTTCCATCTTCTCTTGTTCTTTTTTAGCCGCTAGTTCCATCTTCTCTTGTTCTTTTTTAGCCGCTAATTCCATCTTCTCTTGGTCCTTTGCGGCTTTTTTAGCGGCTTTATCGGCACTTTTTGTTGAAGAACCAGTTGAACTATCATCCGATACAGCAGCCGCGGATTTCTTTTTACTGGACTTCTTTTCTACTTGTACCGGTTCTTCTACTTGTACTGGTACTTGTACTTGTACTTCTACCGGTACTGATGATGCCGATTTTGCCTGTTGTTTTGCCAACTTTTCAGCCAATTTGCGGACAGAACGCTCTTCTTCCGTCTCCCCCTTCTTCTTCTCGGGGACAACAATTACAACCACTTCCTCTTGCACCCGGGGTTGGGTTTCCAACTGTAACTGGGCAAACAAATCCTCAAGATTATCACCCTGTTCCACTACCTTACTCTCCTTCTTCGGTCTGCCACGGCTCTTCTTTTCCTCCGTCACCGGTGCCTTCTCCGATGGTTTCTTACCACGCTTCTTTGCTTCAGGAACCTCAAAGTGTCGTTCATCTATCTCAAAACCCACTAAAAGCGCTTCCTCTTCCACAACTTCACGCGTCCAACCATTCTTTAGCATCACCTTCATATACGGTACTGGACTTTTACCTTTAGCATCCACATACTCCCACCCTTCACGGTCTCCCATCATCCCATAATCCGGAAAACCCGAATCATTCTTTTCACACTGCTTCAAACACCCCTTACACAATTCACCTTCTCCCAATTTCACACCCATACACTGACTATACAACCCTTGATTCAGTCTCAACGCGTTACAACACCCTTCACGCACACGACCCCAGGGCAATACCACACCCTTAACTCCCTTCTTTATACCCACCTCCTTTTTTCTCAAACTTACCTTCATACTACTCATCATCTCACGCTTAGCTTCTTCCGGATCAAAACCATACTTTGACCCACAAAAATCGATAGCAGATAACGCTCCATCGCGCACCATACTCTCAATCCCTTTTAACACATTCATTCTGATTACTGTTGACATCCTTGACTGTTGTTGTTGTTGCTTTTGAAAGATTTGAAATCGAGTTATAACCACCGGTAACGCTTTTCTCATTCTCGAAATTCTTTTCAATTTTTTTTCTTTTTCATTATGGTTAGGAGGGAACTAATTATAGGGGGTCGTGACCCCCTTACCCCCGCAGCTTCGCTCTTTTTGCGGGGCTGGTTACGGGGT
>CAIYVW010000022.1 GCA_903929735.1 uncultured bacterium | reverse complement strand
AATATTATAACATATATAGTTTTATTAAATTTTTAATGATACTATATATGTTATAATATTTTGTATGATAAATAATGGCGTATTAAATAGCCCACGTAATTTGAAGATTATATTTTTTGTTATTTTTATCTTATCTTTTTTATTCTTAGGATTAAGATGGAAGATATATATTATGACTGATAGTTCTATGTGGGGGTCTCAAGCTCAGTACGTTCTGAATGGAGATCATAGAGAATTTGATTATTTACAAGCATATGGGCACCCAGGTGGTACAATTATAGAAGGTTCAGTGATTATTCATAAATTATTTGATATAAATTATGAAAAGTCAGTTTTACTTTTTGTCGCTTTTCTCTGTAGTATTTTTATAGCGGGGATATGCTTACTATGTATTCTTCTTAATAAAAATAAACTTTGGTTTATATCTGTATTTCCTTTTTTGGTTTTTAATTGGAAATATGTGTATGGTACTCCTCCTTCTGTTATTTCTAGTATTTTGGTTACTTTTCTGTGTCTACTCACTCTTTATATTTATGAAGAAAAAGCAGAGTCACAGAATATCCCTATTGTTTTATGGGTAGTAACTGCAGGTCTGTCTATTGCAACTAGGGCTGACATTGGAGTTTTTTCTTTTTTTGTATTTATATTTCTACTATCTAGAAAATTGAATTGGAAAAAGATTGGATTAATTTGTTTAGGGTCATTTGCTGCTTTTTCTATTTTTGATCCATTTATGTGGTTCATGCCTATTCAGCATATAAAAGATTTAATATTTAAATTAGTTTATCATTACGCTGAATTTAATCAGACGCATATTAATTTATTTAATCTTATTACCGTGTCATCATTTGTTTTTATAAGTATAATAATTTCTGCATTTTTTCTAATACCCAAAAAAGAAAATAATTTATCACCAATTCCTATCTTATTTTTATGGACTCTTATTATAATGACTTTTTGTCTCTATTTTATTTTTTTATCTTCTCGTTATCAAGCGGAAAGATATTTTCTTCCTATTATTTTTATATGGGAAGTATTTTTCCCTTTATTATTTTTTAGCTTACTAGATAAATTTGATAGTAAATATATAGTTTTATTTAAGATTTTAATTATTATTTTATTATTTGTATATAACATAGATCTAGTTGGTAATAACATATGGGTTTGTAATCCTTATTGTTTATAATTATGGAAAATACTAAAAAAATTGTTATAATGCCTGCTTATAATGCAGAGGCAACACTAGCTAAAACCATATCAGATATCCCTTTTGATTATATAGATGAGCTTATTCTTGTGGATGATGAGTCAAAAGATAGGACTGTTGTAACCGCTCAAAAAATAGGGGAGTCTCACCCCAGACTTACTACCTCTATAGATGAATATTATAATGATAAGAGTAAAATTCTTTTTACTATTTTTGAGCATGATAAGAATAAGGGTTATGGTGGTAATCAAAAGAGTTGTTACGACATAGCTTTATCTCACGGAGCTAGTATTGTTATAATGCTTCATCCTGATTATCAATATGACCCAAAGCTTATAAAATATTTTGTTGAATTTATAGATGATGGATATTTTGATGTAATGCTAGGATCAAGAATTAGAAGTCGTAAAGAAGCTATTTTAGGAGGTATGCCTCATTATAAATATTATGCTAATAGATTTCTTTCGTTTATTGAAAATTTAGCAACTGGAATGGCTTTATCAGAATGGCATACGGGAATGAGAGCTTATAGAAAAGAAGTTTTAGAATCTATAAATTATAATAAATTTTCTGATGATTTTGTTTTTGATACTCAGGTTCTATTTGAGATTATTAAAAAGGGTTATAGGATAGGGGATATACCGGTACCTGTTAGATACTTTAAGGAAGCTTCTTCTATTAATCTAGCAAGAAGTATTAACTATGGTTTTCTGACTGTATGGGAGACAATTAAATTTATATTTAGAAGATAATTCTGTTATAATCAAATAATTATGAAAATTATCTGGAATAAAGTAACTTGGTATTCAAAAGTAGTAGCTATCATTTTATTTGTATTAACTTTTTACATAGGTTTTATTTTAGGACAAATGAAAAAAGAAATTGCTCATATAGATGAGTCTATTACTTCTGTTAATAAAATAGAAAATAATAATGTTTTATCAAAAGATGGTAAATATTGTTTTTACAGAAAGCAAATAGCTACCAAAGCTGAGCCATATGAAGTAGAAGAAAACATGGTTTTAAACAGAAAAGGTGATAAAGTAGATGGAATAAAAACTGGAAATCAGAAAGGCCCAGATATGACAAATGGTTATATTGGTAATTTAGATGGCGGATTTAAAGATGGCTTACTTGAGTTAGTCTATTCTTATAGTGTTGAAGGATCAAATAATAAAGAACTAGAAGTTTATAAATTAGATAATAATTCTATAGTAAAGATGCGCTGGCCTTTAATAGAGAAAGATAAAATTTTAATTCCTGAAAGAAAAGATAATCTTAAACAAATATTATATATGGAGGAAAAATGTTCTTTATAGATAATATATTATCTGTTATAATCAGCAAATGAAAAAATTTTTTGGTTTAGAAAAGAATATATTTTTACTTGGGCTTATTAGTTTTTTTAATGATCTTTCTTCGGAAATGATATTGTCTATTTTTCCTGCTTTTTTTACTTCAATTTTAAAAACAGGAGCAGCTTCTTTAGGAATAGTAGAAGGAATAGCTGAAGCTGGTTCTAATTTTATTAAAATATTTGCTGGTGGTCTTTCAGATAAAATCCAGAAACGTAAACCATTTATTGTTTTTGGTTACATGCTTTCAGTCATAATTCGTCCTGTTTATTTACTTGTTTCATCTGTAGGAGGAGTTATTGGACTTCGTTTGACCGATAGAGTGGGTAAGGGGCTACGTGAGGGTCCAAGAGATGCTATTATCTCTCTTTCTTCATCTAAAGAAGACTTAGGTAAGTCATTTGGCTATCATCGAGCCATGGATACTATAGGAGCAGTTTTAGGTCCTCTTGTGGCTTATCTTATATTAAGACAATACCCACTTGGTTTTAATAAAGTATTCATAACTGCATTTATAGCAGGTGTGTTTGCTATAGGAGCTACTTTCTTAATTAAGGATGTTACTGGTAATTTTAAGGGTAAAAAGTTGACCTTTGCATCTCTGAGTTTATATCCTAGGGAATTTAAAATTTATTTAATTTCATTATTTATTCTTTCTATTGGAAGTTTACCTTTAGCAGTTATTTTACTTAAAACTCAAAGCATAGGTATGACTCTTGCCTCAATTCCTCTTTTTTACATGCTCTATAATATTTCCTATGCATTATTTTCGATAAGTGGAGGAAAGTTAAGTGACCGTATCGGACAGAAAAAAGTAATAATAATAGGATATTTAATTTTAATATTAAGTTATATTGTTCTGGCTTTAGATAGTTCTCTCTCTTTTCTTATATTAGGTTTTCTTATGCTTGGACTTTTCCCCGCTTTGACAGATGGAGTTCAAAGATCTTATGCAGCTTTTCTAACAGAAGAAGAAAATCGAGGAGGAGCTTATGGTTTAATGAATGCTGTTTCTGGTTTCGGAGCACTTATAGCTGGAGGGGTAGGTGGATTTATATGGCAATATTATGGATTAGTAACAGCTTTTGCTATAAGTACGATATTTGTGATTATAGGAATACTTATTCTTACTTTTGTTAAGACGAAATCAAAGTCTGTATAATAGTTACTTATATTGATAAAATGAGTATAATTAGACTAAACTAATATACTTTGGTATGAGGAAAGAAGAAGTCTTTGAAATTATTCATCAAAATGGAGTTGGGCAAAATATTAAATGTTTTTTTAGTTCTAGGGGACTTAGTAAAGAATCACATGTTTCTATTGTGAATAATTATAAGTACCAGAAGGGGCTAATTAAAATATCTGTTGATAGATTTAATATTAAAATACATAAGAGTAATTTTGCCGAATCTTATAATTGTGAATTACTCATCAAAAAGGATGATGGGCTTAATCTGATTACTTTGCGTTTATTTTGTCATTTTATTTTTATTGATGATAAATCAATTCATGTTAAAGCATTGAATGTGAAATATCTTGATGATAATAAAGAAATAACCCAAAGGATTCTAAGTAATTAAAAAGCGAAATTATATGTAATAATTTCGCTTTTTATTAATTAATTTCTATGTCTACATATACAATCTGAGGAAATCTATCTTTTATTTTTTTCTCTATTTCATCTATTCTATTTCCAACTAAACGAGGAATTCTATCTGTAGTTTTAAACATTAACTTTGTAAATTCTTTAAAATCATCTTTAATATTATCAAATTCTTCTTTTAAATCTCCGGCTTCATATATCTCTTCATAAAGGGGAGTTCCATTCCATTCAACTGTTGTGTAAATTCTGTATTTATTTATATCAATTGCTACAGACTTAAATTCTGATATATTTTCGACGCAAGGATCTTCTAATAGTAATTCAGTTATTTCTTCTGTGGTTTCTTCATTAAGAGATTTGCCTATAATATATTGATAATTTTTTACTATAAGTATAATAGCAAGGAACCCTAATATTAATCCGACAATTATACCCCCCATGGAATCATAAATATTATTTCCTGTGAAATGCATTAGAACTTGTGCAGTTAAGGCAACAAGTATACCTATGACAGCAGCACCATCTTCATATATAACTGCTAGTATTATAGGATCAGCATCTATAAAGATTTTATGAGATAACTTCCTTTTATTTTTAAGTTCTTTTAAAGCAACTAAAAAAGTTGCTCCCTCTATAATAAGAGCAACTAGAAGAACTACTACTGTATAATAATTTATATCACTTATTTTATTATTATGGCTAAGAAGGGAGTCTATTGAATGATAGACAGAGATACCAGCTCCTATAAAAAGAATTCCACAAGCAGATATAAGAGACCAGAAAAATCTTTCAATTCCATATCCATATCCTCTTGATTCATCTGCTGGTCTTTTTGATCTTTTTATTCCAATAAGAAGTAGAGACTGATTTAATGTATCAGCAAAACTATGGACACTTTCCGCAAACATGCTAGATGACCCAGAATAAATAGATACTATGGTTTTAATAATAGTAACAAAAATATTTCCAAAAAGTGCTGTTACAACTGATTTACTGCCTTCTGTTTTGTGAGACATAGGCTAGATTGTATCATAAACTAAATGATTTGTAATGCTTTGATTTACAATCAACTTGCTCTTGATTGTCTACTTTTAGGGATTACTGTTTGTACTTGTGCTTGAGCTTGTGCTAAATCTTGAGCTTTTTGTAATGCTTTAGCTTTAGCTTTTTCTTCAGCAAGTATTTTTGCTTTAGCTTTTTCAGAAGCTAGTAATAAGGCCTGCTGTTTTTTAATATCGGCTTGAGTCTGGTCATTATTCTGAGTTAAAGTATTAGATTCAGCTTGTTGTTTTAATTCATTTTGTTGTTCAAGGATTTTTGCTAAGTTGTCTTTTTCTTCTTTTATAAGTTCTGTGTCTTTATTTTCTTGTTGTTTAACAGAAGCTATAGTATTTTCTTTTTTAATCTTTTCTTTGTATGCCAAAGAACCTTGTGCAAAAACAAGAGCTATTAATCCAAAAGTTATTATTACATTTTTAAGGTCTTTTATCATTTTATTAACTTATTTTTTGCCACATATGAGTGTCACTTTTTCTAACATTACACTCAGCACACTTAAAATCCATAGGAAGTGTTTCCCATTTTGTTCCTGGGGGTATACCTCTTGCTGGGTCACCTTTTGCTTCATCATAAATCCAACCACATTCCAAACAAATATATTGAGACATAATTTATAAACTATTTAATATTAATATTCTTATTATATACAATATTTGTGAAAATTAGATGAATGAGATTAAGTATCTATTCATAAGGTAGAATTATAGTAAATTTAGTTCCTTTATTTATATCACTATCTACTTCTATTTTACCCATATGTTGATCTATGATTTCTTTTACAATAGATAATCCTAAGCCAAAACCAGATGAATTTTCAGTCCGAGAATTATCAGCCTTATAAAATCTTTCAAATATGTAAGGTAAATGTTTTTTGTCTATACCCATACCTGTATCCTCTATACAAAGAATAATTGTATCAACTTTTTTCTTTAAACTTATGATTATTTGGCCATCATTTTTATTGTAATCTATAGCATTTTTTACTAGATTAATAATAATGCGAACCAAATCATCCTTAGTTCCTGAAATTTCTATATCATTTTCTATATCATTTTCTATTATGATATTTTTGGTATTTGCATATACTTTCATTATTTCAATTTGTTTTTTACATAAAGCAGAAAAATCTATTTTTGATTTTATATTTACTCTGGTTTTATTATGAGCCAAGAAAAGTAAATCATTCGATAGTCTTGTGAGTCTCTCTGTTTCATCTAGTGATTCTTTTATAAATTTTATATATTCATCTGTATTTCTTTTATTCCTTAATATCACCTCAGATCCAGCTTTCATTACAGCTAGGGGAGTACGAAATTCATGTGCTGCATTAGCAACAAACATAGATTGTTTTTTATAGGCTTCTTCTAATGGAGCTAGGGTTTTTTTTGAAGAAATATATGCAATCACTAAAGTAAAGAAAAGAATCATAATATCTGAAGTGAAAAGAATATTTAATAAATTATCTTTCATTTCTTGGATTCCACTTTCTCCTAGAAGACTTGCATGGTTTTGTAAGGAAGTTCTTTCTGCATTTTCATTATCATTAGATCTTATACTATTAGTAAATAAACCATAAACCATAAGATTAAAAATAGCTAATACTATAAAAACAAGAACACTATAGTAAATAGTAAGAAGAACAACTGCCTTTTTAAATTTATTTCGATTTAAAGGTATAACCCACTCCTCGAATTGTTTTAATATATTTTTCATTGGTGTCTTTTAATTTTTTTCTTAATTGTTTGATATATACATCAGTTATATTACTGAAAGCACTATACGCAAAATCCCAACAATGTTCAAGTAGTTGTTCTCTTGTTATGACTTGTCCTGCATTAAGCATTAAATATTCTAATATGGCATATTCCTTTAAGGTGAGATTTAGAGTCATGCCTTTTTGGGTAACTATATGTTGATTATTATCTATTTCTATATCTTTAATCTTTAATTTTGTAATTATTTTATTTTGTGGTCTTCTTAATAAGGCTCGAATTCTAGCTAGTAATTCTTTCATCTCAAAAGGTTTAACTAAGTAATCATCTGCTCCACTGTCTAAACCTAAGATTTTATCATCTGTTTCTCCTTTAGCTGTAATCATGATAATAGGAAGATTGAAGTTTCCTTCGCGTAAACTTCTAGCTACTGATATGCCATCTTTCTTAGGTAACATGATATCTAGTATAACTAAATCATAATTACCCAAACGAGTTAGACGTTCGCCAGATTCTCCATCGAAAGATGTATCTACGGCATATCCTTCCTCTTCTAGCATCTGTTTTGTGTATTTAGATAACTTTTCATTATCTTCTACTATTAAAATTCTCATATATTATTCATTTACTATTCATCTTTATAGTATAGTATTTACTTATGATAGAAGAATTTGAATATAATGGCAAGGCAATGGGTACTGAGTATTCTATAGCTATAGTTTGTGAAAGCAAACAGTTATCTCTCGAATTATATAAAATAGGTAAGAATTTGATTGATGATTATGAAAAAAAGTTTTCAAGATTTCTGACTACAAGTGAATTATCTTTACTAAATAAACATAAAAATTTAGTTGTTTCAGAAGAATTTCTTAAGGTTACACAACAAGCTTATAAACTATTTGTAAAAACTAAAGGCATTTTTAATCCTCTGGTTCAAATATCTAGACATGGTTATAATAAGAATTTTTTAGATATACAAGATAATGAAATATTTTTAAATAATGAAGATTATGATATTGATTTTTCTGAAGTTATAATTGATAAAGATAATTCTCAGATATTTCTAAACAAAGGTCAGAATCTTGATTATGGTGGATTTTTAAAAGGATATCTATCTGAAATAATTGCAGAAAAGATAAAGTCTAATTCATCTCTTGTAAAAGGTGTTATAGTGAATATTGGAGGAGATATCCATACAAAAGGGTTAGATAGAAATGGTAATAGATTTGTTTTTAGTATATATAATCCAATTTTAAAAAATGAAGATATTATTGTGACTCTTTATAATCAGAGTTTGGCAACTAGTGGAACATATAAAAGAACTTGGATGATACTTAATAAAGAATTTAATCATATTCTAGACAAGACAGGTAATAAAAATCCTGAAAGTGATATAATTTCTGCAAGTATTATAAATAAGAATGGAGGAGTTTCAGAGGCTTATACAAAAGTATTCTTGTCTGTTGGTTGTGAAAAAGCCTTAGAAATTCTTGAAGATGAAAGTATTTCTTTTGCAGTTATTAAAAATAATGGGAAAATAATTAAAAATTTCATATGAAAAATTACTTCAATACAATAAAATATTTACAAGAAATATTATTAATAGTTTCAATTATCATAATGATGGTTTTGCCTCTTCTGATAGTTTTTTATCCTAATATAATCACTGGAGATGTTACTATGAATCTATATTCCGTTTCTCATTTATTTTTATTTTTTGTAATGCTGATAAGACCTCTTTCTGATATATTTACTAATATTAAATGGTTAAGACCATTAGTAATATTAAGAAAGGGGACAGGGGTAATCTCAGCTTCTATTATAGTCTCTTTTATCTTAGCTAAATTAATGATTGATACATCTGGTTATATTTCTAGTTTAAGTACATATAAATACTGGTCATTTACTAACTATGCCTTACTGGCTCATTTAGCTGATATTTCAGCTGTAATCCTTATCGTCACTTCAAATAATTTATCTAAAAGAATTTTAGGTTCATGGTGGAAAAAAATACAACAACTTTCTTATATTTATTTTTATGCAAGTGTTTTGTATGTATATTTATCTTATCATGATATAAATTTGTTATATATTCTAATTATTATTACGTCAATCACTTATATAGCATCTGTAAGAAATAAAAAAAGATTAATACAAAATAATATAAGTACTGATATATCGGCTAAAGTATCTTTACCAAAGGTTGAACAAGTCCAAATTAAAAGAGTAAGAATCTAAATAAAAGTATATGAATATTAGAAAATTTAATGGAGAGATAGTAGTAATTACAGATTTATCTAAAACAGCCAAGGAAGTAAAGATTAAATTGTCAGAGCCGATTGATTTTAACTCTGGGAGTTTTATGAATGTTTTTTTTGATATTAATGGTGAAATAGTAAGAAGAGCTTATTCCATATCATCTTCTTCTGATGATCATGGCTATATTACTTTTACAATACGCTTAAGCCCGAATGGATTAGTAACTCCTATTTTCTGGAATAAGAATATGATAGGTCAAAAAGTGGAACTTATGGGTCCTTTAGGATTAAATACTATAGATAAAATGAATCATGACAAAATATATTTGTTTGCTTTCGGGGTAGGGGTAGGAGTAGTAAAGTCTATTGCTGACTATTTTTCAAATTATAAAAAAGTTAATAATCTAACTATCATAACAGGTAGTAGAAGTGAAGATGAAATTCTTTATGATCTTTATTTTAAAGAATTAGCTAATTCTCATAAAAATGTTTCAGTTTTAAATGTTGTATCAAAATCTGAAGAAAATTCTAAAATACCCAAGGGATATATACAAGATTTTATAGATAATTTAGATTTTAATAATTCTGATATCTATGTTTGTGGTCAAGAAAAAGCCTGTAATGATTTAATATCAAAGGTTAATTCTATGAGCCATAATGATTGTAGTCTTTTTATCGAAGGCTTCCATTAGTTTATGTATAAGTCAAATGATTCTCTGTCTTTTTTGAATATAAATAATGCTATTTTGTATATAGTATAAGTTATAAAGAATGCAGACAGAACATCAATAGAGTAGTGTAAGTGAGCTAGGAGAACTACAATTGCAAATATTAAAGAAAAAGATAAGAAAATATATCTTATTGTTTTATCCCTCCAGAATACTAAAGCAAGAAGGAAAGGCATACCTGTGTGACCAGAGAAGAATAAATCTCCACCAAAAGATAACTTACTTAAAATATCGGAGTTTATAATTGCTTGAGAAGGGAATGGTCCTAAGTGAGTAAGAGTTATAAAGATAGATCTTATTACAATAAATAAAGATATACTTTTTAAAGTGAAAGGAATCTTATTGGGTCTGTAGAAGCAAATAAAAGCAATAAAAATAGCAAATAAAAAAGAACCATATACAAACATTCCATCTAGGTCGTATACTCTCGTATTTGATAATATGATATCTGTTACTGAATTACTGGCTCTTTCTGTAGCGTATGTACCTGCATAAAAGTTTATACAAATTGATATTAATAGTAATAGAAAAGATGAAACAAGAGAGATTATGAATTTTCTATTTTTAAAATGTATTTGATAATTTTTCTTTATTTTTTTCATTATTTAATATTTAAATATTTTTCTATGTGATGCTCTAGTTTGTATAATGGTTTATACCATAAAACATAGATATTTGCTAAGAAGAATGTAATAGCCCAAAGATTAAAAGATAAATAATCAAATCCAAATATAACTCCTGCCATGCATGCCATACATAATAGAGTTCCTAGTGTGTCTATTCTTATTTTTTTAAAGAATAATTTTGAAAAACCGACAAGTGGAATAAGAAATATATATTTAAGTGTGGCAATTACGAACAGCAGTGTGTTTACAAAAATAAAGATTAAAGAAGAGTTAAAAGCAAGGGGTAAATATATCAAACAAGATAGTAATAATATATCCCAAAAGTTTTGACCCCAATTATTTTTAGGAGTTATTGTATCAAAAATTCTTACAGAAAAATAAGTATTTAGAAGTAAAAGTAAATGGAAGAATAACATCGAACTAAACAAGGGACGTATATGTAATACATAGATAACTATTATCGTCCAAATAGTTAATCCTAGTGTAAGTAGGAATGCTTTATTTTTAGCATGTAGAGTCCATTTATCTGATGTTTTCATGTGATTTAGTTAATGGTTTTTTAAAAAATACTTCCCATATGTAGTTTAATCCATAGACTATGAAAGTTTTAAATATTCCTTCTTTTATTAATCTTCTTCCTGACGTGTTAATTGTAAAATTCATTTTAAATTTTACTTTACCATAAGGAGATAGTCTTCTGGCTAAATCTGTGTCTTCTCCGTAGAATGAAATACCAGTATTAAAGCCTTTTATTTTATCTAGTGCTTCTTTTTTAACAGCGAAATTACCACCTAGTACCATATAGCCAACGATACGATAAGTAAGAGGAGCAGATATCCACCATCCTATGTTTGCTTGAAAATTTTCAAAAGAAGTTAAATCATAGTATTTATATGGACCACTTAATGATACAAGGTTTTTATTTTTTGTAAATTCTTTTAAAATATTTTCATACCACATAGGACCTATTCTACAATCAGAATCTATATAAGCGAGTATATCTCCCTTACCTTCTTCATATCCTTTTTGTCTAGCCCAAAGTAAACCTTTTTGAGGTTGATCTACTACACGCACAAAAGGGAAGTTACTTGCTACTCTAGCTGTATTATCGCTACTAGCATTATTTATAACTATCACTTCAAAAAAATCTTTACCATATTCTTCAATACTTTTTAGACAGTCACCAATGTATTTTTCCTCATTGTATGCAGGTATGATTAAACTTATTTTCATATATTTATCTTATCTCTTTCCATTCGGAATTGTAAGATTTATTTAAAAAACTAACTGATAATTGATTAACCCACCAAGATACAAGAAGTCTAGGCCAACCTATTTTATGAGCTCTACGCCCTGTGTGATATACGATAAGCTTTGAATCTATTATTGTTTTTCCTGATTTGGCTAGTCTTTTGAAAAATTCATTATCTTCTGCTACTGCAATTTTTTCGTTGTATCCACCTAATTTTTTAAAAGAATCATTTCTAACCATTTGAAATTCTCCATAAGAGGCACCTATATGTAAAATGTTACTTAAAAAATAAAACATATGATTAAAAAGGCTAAAGAAGAATCTATCAGCAAAATTAGCCATTTCAGGAAAGACTTTTAAATAAACTGAATATCCAACTAATTTAGAATCTTTTTCAAAAAAGCTAATGGCTCTAGCAAAAAAAATATTAATATCTGGAATATAAATATCAGCATCTAAAAATAATAAATACTCTCCTTTAGCTACAGATGCTCCTAAGTTTCTACCCATAGCTATTGTTTGTCTAGTTATTCCTTCGTAAACCATAACTTTATCAGCATATTTCTTAGATATTTCAATCGTACGATCTGTGCTTCTACCATCTGAGACTATTATTTCATAATCTCCCTTATAATCTCTTAAAGATTTTAAGGTCTTTTCTATAACTTTCTCTTCATTAAGTGTTGGAATTATTATTGATAACATATATTATATTACTTTAGTTTTTAAGTAGTTGTTTGTATATTTTATACCTAATATGAATAATGTAAATATTACAATGACGAAACTAATTTTCATTGGTTTTGATATTGTAGTATAAATGTTACCCAAGAAGAAACCTATAGAAATTATTAAAGCAGTCCAGATAAAACCACCTAATAAATTTAAAAGAGCATATTTTTTGAATGGTACTTTAAAAATACCAGCTGCTACTAGGATAACTACAGCAAAACCAAATCCCATAGTAAGCTTGGAAATTATTAATATTTTTTGATGATATTTATTAAAGAGTTTTTCTATTTTTTCTAAGTTGTAAGGGTTAATTCCTACAAAATGACCATATTTAAATATTGCATTGCGAGTTCCTAGTCTACCAAAGCTATACCAAATTATATCTGCTGTAAAATCTCCTAATACTAAAGTAAAATACATAGGTAGTAAGCTAAATTTACCTAATTTATACAAAAAACCACTAGCCATCATAACTACTGGTCCTTCTATGATAGTACCTATAAAAAGTAGAAAATATTTCGAAGAATCAATCCAAATAATAATGTTGTGATAGAAGCTTTCCATAAGGCTATCTATTAATTATAACAGATAATTATATTATTTTAAACTTGAGTATTTATAATTATTGAGATAATATTCTATTATTTTTCGTACCAAGTGTATAATATAAAACAAGATGGATAATTACCCTTATGCTGAACAAACTGATAATGAATTAGTTAGGTTGTCCTTGTCGGATCCTAATCAATTTTTATATTTGTCTAAGAGATATGAAGATAAATTATTGAGATACATAACAAGAATTTCTAAATTCAGTAGAGATGAGGCAGAAGATGTTCTTCAGGAAGTTTTTATTAAAACATATTATAATTTAAATGGTTTTGATCCAGATCTTAAATTCTCATCTTGGATTTATCGAATAGCTCATAATGAAACAATAAGTGCCATTAGGAAAAAAGTAGCTAGACCAACTGTTTCTCTTGATTCTGAAGATTTAAAGAATTTTACTGATTCATTCGATTTATCAAGAGATCTTGATAAATCTTTCGATAGAAAATTGATTAATCAAGCTTTATCAAAACTTGATGATAAATATCATGAAGTTTTGGTTTTAAGATTTCTTGATGAGAAAGATTATGTTGAAATTGCTGATATATTAAAGAAGCCTGTAAGTACTGTAGGTAATTTGATTTTAAGAGGTAAAAAACTTTTTAAAGAAGAATACAATAAATTAATAATTAATAAAAATACTAAGTAGCAAAATTTACTTGATATATGAAAAATAAAAATATAAGTCAAATAGTTTTAGAAAGAATAAAAGGTGAGAAGATTAAACCTATATCTCGTCGTATTTTTTATATAAAAAAAGTTTTATTCTGGACAGTTGTTACTCTTTCTCTAATAATAGGTTCATTCATCTTTTCTCTTATATTATCTGGTCTTTTTAATAATGATTGGGATTTGTATGATAGATTTGGATTTAATTTTATAATGAAGACACTACCTTATTTTTGGTTAGGGTCATTTTTAATTTTTACAATTCTAGGTGAATATTATTATAGGAAAACACTACTTGGTCATCGTCTTAGATATGTGATAGTTATTGGGTTTTATATGATTTCGACTATAATTTTTGGATCAATATTTTATTTTGTAGGTATAGGAGATGTTTTAGAGAAATCTTTTATTGATATTTCTCCAGTCTATAGAAATATTATTTTAAATAGAATTAATTTTTGGTCTCAACCAGAAGAAGGTCTTTTGTCGGGTATAGTTACTAAGATTGGAAACGAAGAGATAGAAGTTAAAGATTCTAATGGCTTAATATGGTCTGTAAACATAAATGGTGCTTCTAATCGTAATCAAGTCAACCTTTTTGTTGATGAAAAGATTAAAATTACTGGAGATATTATAGATGATAGTCTTTTTGTTGCAGATGAATTTCGTTCTTGGTAATACTGATGCAACAAATTTTAAATTAGAAACGTATATGATATTGTAAGTGGTTAAGCATTTACATATTATAAATCTAACTAATTACCTTGCTGTGTAAGCAATAAGTAAAAAATAAATATGAAAAATAGAAATAAATTGATAATGAGTGGATTATTGGCTTTAACATTAGGACTGGGGTTATCAGGGACTGCTTTCGCGGCTCAAGATTTTTCCAAGAAAAGTTCTATTTATAGTCAGGCTTTTGAATCACAGATGTCTAAATTTATGGAAAATAATGATTTTGAAGGATGGCAACAGCTAGTTTTGAATACTACTGGAGAAATAGATACTTCAGTGAATAAAGATAATTTTCCTAAGTTCGTAGAAGCATGGAAATTAGCTAAAGAAGGTAACATAAAAGAAGCAAATATGATAAGAAAAGAGTTAAGTTCTAGTAATATATAGTAAATATAACAAAATAAAGCCTTAAGGGGCTTTATTTTGTTATTCATCTAATTTTAATGTAACTATGATACAATATAAGTATTATTATATAACTAAATATATGAAATTATGAAAAATATAACAGAAGTTCTTAATTGGAGATATGCTACTAAGCAGTTTGATTCTAATAAAAAAATCAGTAAAGAAAACTTAGATACTCTTTTGGAAGTCTTAAGACTATCTCCATCATCTTATGGTCTACAGCCTTGGAAATTTATTGTTGTAAACAATATAGAGATGAAGTCTAAAATTAGAGAAATAGCATATGATCAATCACAAATAACTGACTCCTCTCAAATTATAATTTTTGCAAATAAAAAAAATATAGATTCTAATTTGGTTGATGAGTATTTACAATTTACAGCTAAAGAAAAAAATATTTCCATAGAAAAATTAGAAGGATTTAAGGGAATGATAAATGGTAGTTTTGCTGGTAGGTCAAGTGAATCATTGATAAATTGGGCTACTTGCCAGCTTTATTTAGCTTTAGGTAACTTTTTGACTTCTTGTGCTATTTTAGATATAGATGCTTGTCCTATGGAAGGTTTTGATAGGAATAAACTTGATGAGTTATTAGGATTATCCTCTATGAATCTTGAATCAAAAGTTATAGTTGCAATAGGATATAGATCAGAAGATGATAAAAGTGCCTTATCTAAAAAAATTAGATTTGCAAAAGAAGATGTATTTATAGAATTAAATTAAATTAAATTTATGAACTTGAATATAAAAACAACAAAAGAAAAAGAAAAGATTGTTGACTTTCTGTCTAATGAGATAAATCATCAATTAGAATTAGGTAAAAAAGTATTATGGTTTGCAACTGGAGGGTCTTCTATACCAGTTCAAGTTTTAGTTTCTCAAAAAATTAATAAAGAATTATCTAATAATCTAGTTATAACTTTAACTGACGAGAGATTTGGTCCAGTTAATCATGATGAATCGAATTGGTCTAGACTACAGAAATTAGGATTTAATGTTCCTGGGGCTAAGTTAATACCTTTTCTTTCTGGAAAAAGTTTTTCTGAAACAACAAAAGATCTTCGAGAGATAATAAAACAAGAAATAGAGAAATCTGATTATAAAATTGGTATGTTTGGTATTGGTATTGATGGACATACGGCGGGTATATTACCTAATAGTGATGCAGTAAATATAGATGAATTAGTTTGTTCTTATGAAACTCCAATGTTTGATCGTATAACTATAACTCCTAAAGTTATATCTATGCTAGATGAAGCAGTTGTTTATTCTATGGGTGATATGAAATGGCCTATATTAGAAAAACTAGAAGAAGATATACCTCTAATAGAAGATCCTTCTCAGATTCTTAAGAAGGTTCCATTACTAACTATATTTACTGATTATATTCAAAAAAATATTAGTAAATAATTAAAATATTAAATATGAAGATAGCAATTTATGGTTTAGGAAAAATGGGTTCACAAATTGCTCGTAAATTACACGAGGGAGGGCATAAGGTTATAGCTTCTAATAGAAGTAGTGGACTTGTTGATGAAATGAAAGCTTTAGGATTAATTCCTGCTTACACAAAAGAAGAAGTAGTAAAATCTTTTGAGAATGAAAAATTAATTATTTGGATAATGGTTCCTTCTGATGTTGTAGATAGTGAGATTGATGCTTGGCTTAAATTAATTCCAAAAGGAAGTATCTTAATAGACGGTGGAAACTCTAAGTGGAGTGATACTAAAATAAGAGCGGAAAAAGTTATGAAAGCCGGATCTGTTCTTGTTGATATTGGAACTAGTGGGGGAGTTTGGGGTTATAAAAATGGTTTTTCAATGATGGTGGGAGGAGAAGAAAATTCTTTTGAAATTATAAAACCTATACTTGAAACTTTAAAAAGTCCTGAAGGTCATTATGAATATTTTGGTGAGAGTGGAGGGGGTCATTTTGTAAAAATGGTGCATAATGCTATAGAGTACGGAATGATGGAAAGTCTGGCTGAAGGTTATAGATTACTTAAAGAAGGTCCATATAAGAATTTAGATTTATACAAAGCAGGAGTTGTTTGGCAACACCATAGCGTAATTACTTCTTGGTTGAATGAATTAACTCGTGACGTTTTGAAAGATAATCCAAATCTAGAGGGTGTAGAGGGTTCTGTTGCTGAGTCAGGTGAAGCTAGGTGGTCTCTTGAAGTAGCCAAAGAATATGGAATAGAAATGAAATCCATTCAATCATCTTTTGATGTGAGATTAGAGTCTCAAAAAGGAAAGATTAATTTTGCGACTAAATTATTGGCATCTATGAGAAATGCTTTCGGTGGTCATAAAATAAATCAATAAAATTATGAGTAATAAACCAACTATATTAATAATAATAGGTATCTCAGGAGATTTATCAAAGAGAAAACTTTTACCTGCTATAAGTCAGATTGCTAAGACTGGTATGATACCAGAGAAATTTAAGATTGTAGGAGTCACAAGACAGCCAGATATAAAGCTAGATACACTTCTTAATTATACGAAAGATAAAGATTATATCATCAATAATACAGAGCTATTTGAAATGGATCTTTTAAGCCAAGATGATTATAAAAATCTTTCGAATCGTTTAAATGAAATAGAGAAAGAGTTTGGTAGTGAAACTCAATATCTATTTTATCTTTCTGTTCCACCTAAGGTTTCAAAATCAATCATAGAACTTATCGGTAAGTCTGGTTTATCTGAGAGAATAAATACAAAACTTCTATTAGAAAAACCTTTTGGAATAGATTTAATTAGTGCAAAGGAGTTAGTGAATCATATAGATAATTATTTTAAACCTGAACAAGTTTA
The DNA here is from genome assembly GCA_903929735.1 of uncultured bacterium. GTDB lineage: Bacteria > Patescibacteriota > Minisyncoccia > Phycocordibacterales > UBA9973 > UBA8515. Next base: position 41,623 of record CAIYVW010000022.1, on the reverse strand, counting down.
TCGTATAGATCATTATCTAGCTAAAGAAACAGCTCAAAACATTATAATTTTTAGAGAAGGAAACTCTTTGTTTAAAAAGACTTGGAATAAAGATTTTATAGAGAAAATAGAAGTAATAGTAAGTGAAGAAATTGATATAGAAGGACGTGCTAATTTTTATGAGCAGACAGGTGCTTTGCGTGATTTAATTCAAAGTCATTTACTTCAGTTGTTGGCATTGACTCTTATGGATTTACCAAAAGAAGATCATATAAATGAAGTTCCTAATTTGAGGTATGAAGCCTTAAGACAACTGAATCTTTCTTCAGGAGAGTCATTATTAAGCTACGCAAAACGTGGTCAGTATAAAGGGTATAGAGAAGAAGTAAATAATCCTCTTAGTATGACGGAAACTTTTGCATCTATAGATTTAGTTTCAAGTGATGAAAAATGGCAAGGAGTAAAGATAAAGCTTACAACAGGTAAGGCTTTAAAAGATAAAACAACTTATATTAAAATTCTTTACAAAAAAGATCATGAACATGAGTCAAACGAATTACTACTAAGACTTCAACCAGATGAAGGAATATCTTTTTCTGTTTGGGCTAAGCGTCCGGGTTATGAACATCAAATTAGTCGTCACGCTTTAAACTTTTCTTTTAAGGATCATTATACTTCTTTACCAGAGGCTTATGAACAAGTTCTATTTAATGCAATAATTGGGGACCATAGTTTATTCTCGACTAGTAAAGAAGTTGTAGAAACTTGGCGTATACTAGATTCACTTCAGAAGGCTTGGGCTACTTCTACTTATGATTTAATTATTTATCCAAAGGGTAGTACTATAGAAGAAATTATTAGTTAATTTAGTTTTTAAAATAAAGTGATATAATGGGCTCATATTAGTAATTTATAAACTATAATTATATGAAAAAAGGATTTAAGGAAAATATAGAAGAGCTAACACTATCAAATAATAATTTTCGTAAAGTTTTATATTCTGGTGAACATAGTCAGCTTGTATTAATGAGTTTGCTTCCTGGTGAAGACATAGGAATGGAAGTTCATACAGATAATGACCAATTTTTTAGATTTGAAGCTGGAGTTGGCAAGGTTATAATAAATGAAACAGAATATGAAGTAAAAGATGGTGATGCTGTCATTGTTCCATCTGGAGCAAACCATAATGTAATAGCAGGAGATAAGGGTCTTAAACTTTATACTATTTATTCTCCAGCTCATCACAAAGATGGTATAGTTCGTGAGACTAAAGTTATAGCAATGGATAATGAAACAGAATTCGATGGTATAACAACAGAACTATAAAAATGATAGGATTTATTTATAAAAAAATTATTAAGCCAATACTTTTTAAGTATCCAGCTGATGATGTACATAACTTTTTTCTAAAAACAGGTAGGTATTTCGGAAGCAAAAATATTATAAAAAATTCTCTAGGTAAAATTTTACCTTATTCGAATAATATTTTAAATCAAAAAGTTTTTGGTATAGATTTTATAAACCCAGTTGGACTGGCGGCGGGTTTTGACTATGATGCTGATCTCATGGATATATTACCGTCTGTTGGTTTTGGGTTTCATACAGTTGGATCAGTTACTTGTTTCCCTTATGGTGGTAATCCAAGACCTATGTTAGGTAGGCTTCCTAAATCAAAATCTTTACTTGTAAATAAAGGTTTCAAAAGTATGGGCATGGAATCAGTTTTAAGAAAGATAGGTAAAAGAAGAGGTATTATACCTTTAGGTTTGAGTATAGGTTCTACAAATAGAACCTATAAAAAAATAGAAGATATGGCTGAGGATGTATATTCTTCCTTTGAAATGGTTTTAAGAAATGATTATTTTGATTATTTTGAATTAAATATTTCTTGTCCTAATCTTATTAATATTGAAAATTTGAAAGAAAAGTTTGATGATCCTATAGGGTTTTCAATTCTTTTGAATAAATTATCTTACCTAAATATAAATAAACCATTATTAATAAAAATGCATGCAGAAAAAAGTATTGAAGAATCTCTGTCTTTATTAGAAATTGCAAAAGATTATAAATGGGTAACAGGAGTAATAATGTCTAATTTGGTTAAAAATAGAGATAATAAATCCTTTGATAAAGATGAAATATTAAATGCACCAAAAGGTAATTTCAGTGGAAAGCCAACTGAAGAACTATCTAATAATCTAATAACAGCTGTTTATAAAAAATATGGTGATAGATTTGTGATAATTGGATGTGGTGGAATTTTTAATGGAGTTGATGCTTATGAAAAGATTAAGAGAGGAGCAACTCTAGTTCAGATGATAACAGGAATGATATATGAAGGCCCAAGTCAAATAGGCAAAATTAATAAAGAATTAGCTACCCTGCTTAAAGAAGATGGATACACTAATATTAGTGAAGCTATAGGTATATACAATAAATAATACTTATAAGAAAATGCGATTCAGTCATTATTTGACTGAATCGCATTTTAATTAGTTGGATACTGCTGTTAGGAATAGCGGCAGATTTTTAATCATAGTAATTTCTTTGGCTTTTTTAATATCTAAGCCAATCATATTTAAACTACAAAAGAAGAAAGGGATCTTTTTGTCTATCCTCTTGTCTGTTTTTTCTATGATTCTCTCAATTTTTACCCTTGTGCAGTGATAAAAGAAAACTGAAAATACAGTATTTGATCTAATTATTTTGTTTAATTTTAAATTAAACAAATCAAGTCCCTTGGCATTATAAAATTCAACATCAATCTTATCTTTATGTTGAACCAGAATTAAGTCTCGAATTTTATTTTTTTCGATACTTTTTTTATCGCTGAATATTTTATGTTCAGTGATTACAAGAATAACCTTTTTCCTTTTCATAGTTTGAAGTTTAAGATTTTAGGTTGTAAATAAAATTAAAAAACAAGACTCGTTGAAAAAGCACAAATCTTATCTTTATTAACTTCCTTAATGTGATCAATAATTTTAGAAATCTTTTTACGAGGTACATTTTTGTGAAATACTATAAGTATCTCTTTATCTTTTTCCTCTTTTAAAATTCTAGATAAAGTTCCATTTTTACTTTGAAACCTTTGATGAAAGAACCTTATTCTGTGGTTCTCATGGACAGTTTTAATTCTTGATTCTTTTACAACGAAAGAAACATTTTCTTCTGTTGTGTCAAAATCTGTGATCATTAGCCAAAATTCCTTTTCCTCCATAGTTTAATATTTTTTTTAGTTTGTACTTATTTTTTAATATTATAAGTTATTTATTAGAAAAGTCAATAGTTGGGGTAATATAAGTATATTGTTATAATACTCAAATGAAGAAAATATTAAGAATTAAATCTAATACTTTATATACAGGTAAGGGGGATAATGGAACAACTACTCTTTATCATTGTAATCAGCAAAGAATATCAAAGAGTGCCAATCTTATAGAAGCTCTTGGTTCATTAGATGAACTTAATGCATACTTAGGTATTATTAAAATTTATGCTGGAATAGAACAGGTAAAGATTAGTTTAAGTAAAAGAAATAAAATTTTATTTAGTGAAATTATAAATGATATACAGCAGAATCTCTTTGTTATACAAGCTGAAACAGCAGGGTCAGATATAAAAATTGAAAAGAAGAATTTGAAAAATATAGAGAATATTATTAGTTGTATTAGTGATATATTACCACCCATAACATCTTTCACTATTTCAGGAGGTAGTATTTTAAGTGCAGAGTTAGATTTTGCTAGAACACTAGCTCGTAAATCAGAAAGAAGAATTATTTCAGTTCAAGAAGAAGGGTTCCGTAAAATAAATATTATTACAGTTTCTTATTTAAATCGATTATCATCTCTTCTTTTTGCTATGTCACGTTACTCTAACTATATATTGTCTATCCCCGAAGATCACCCAAAATATAATAAATAAATTTTAATTTTAAAAAATCTAGTATTATTCTTTGTTTGCCTTATTGCTATTTAGTATTATAGTAGGGTAATGGAAGAGGATCATGATTTAATAAAAAGATATTTAAATGGAAATCAGGATTCCTTAAGAATTCTGATAGATAAATATACTTCTCCTATTTATAATTACACAGCAAGATTTGTTGGTTCTTTTCAGGCACCTGATGTTACTCAAGATATTTTTGTAAAAGTTTGGAAAAACTTAGAAAATTTTGATTTGAATAAGTCTCAATTCAAAACTTGGCTTTTTACCATAGCTAGGAATACAATTACTGATTATCTACGTAAAAAGAAAATTCCTTCTTTTTCTTCTTTGGGAGATGGTGAATTAATGGAAGAGAATATACAAGATAGTGCTATTTTACCTGATGAAGTTTATCAAAAACTACAAGACAAAGACATGCTTTCTAAGTTAATAGATAAACTTAGTGATGATCATAAAACAGTTCTGACACTTTATTATCAAGAAGATATGACTTTTAAAGAGATCGGAGAAGTTTTAGGTAAGCCTCTTGATACTGTAAAAAGTCACCACTATAGAGCTATTAAGAAACTTAAAGAACTTTGCACCAAAATATAATATTATCCGTATACACTCTCGTATGGAAAAGAATTTAGAAAAATTAATGAAGCAAAACTATAATCATCCGGAAAGTCGACTTTCGGATGATATTTGGTATGCAATTAAAGTCAAACAGACAAGAAACCTAAAGATACAATCTCTAGTATATAGTTTTATTGGGGCTGTATCTTTATGTGGTTTTGTATTTATGTCTTTTAATTTAGAGAAACATTTTGTTTCATCTAGCTTCTTTAGTTATGTATCATTATCTTTTTCAGATGGTAATATTTTGGCTACTTACTGGAAGGAATATCTTCTTTCTTTGGCTGATTCATTTCCTTTTGCTAGTTTGGGTGTTTCATTTTTCTTATTAATTTCAACATTAGTTTCTTTAAGAAAAGTATTGAAACACTATAAATATAGTGATCAATTATTAGTAGCTTAAATATAATTTTTTATTTATGAATAAAACTGAACTTAAAAATAATATTAATAAATATGTAGAGTCAAAAAATTTTAAAAGTATAATATATACTCTTGGAGTTCTTTTTATTCTATTTTTTGTTTTCCAAGCTGGAGTAGTAGTAGGATTTAAGAAAGCCTCGTTTCATCGTGATTGGGGAGATAATTATGAGAAGAATTTTGGTTCTCGTCGTGGTATGCCTAAATTTATAAAAGATAATTTTAGTGAAACTCCAAACGCTCATGGTGCAATAGGAAAAATAATAAAAGTAGATTTTCCTAATATTATTGTTTTAGATAAAGATCAAACTGAGAAATCAATAATTATTGATAATAATACTAATATTATCGAAATGTCAGATAAAGTAAACAAGGAAAGTCTCATAGTAGATAAATTTATTGTAGTCATAGGAAGCCCAAATACATCAGGACAGATAGAAGCTAAGCTTATAAGAATTATTCCTTCACCAGAAGAAATGACAGGAGGAAATATATCAGTAATTAATACTAATAATAAATAGTCATGAATAATCAAACATTTTTACAGAAAATAAAATCTTTTATCTTAAATAATAAAATATGGACTCTAATAATTATATTAGTATTGATAGGCTCAACTTATTACATTTTAAAAAGTAAGACTACTACTGAGACAAGATATGTTACAAGTACTGTTGCTAAAGGTAACGTTGTAGTTTCTATATCAGGTAGTGGACAGATAGAGTCATCCAATACAATTAATATAAATGCAAATGCAGGAGGTATAGTTAATTATGTGGGGGTTGCTGTAGGTCAAAATATTAAAAAGGGAACTTTGATTGCTAGTGTAGATTCTCGTGATGCAAAAATAGCACTAGAAAATGCTAAACTTTCTTTGGCCATAATGAATAAACCAAATACCTTATCTGTTCTTCAAAAAGAAAATGCTTTGAATAAATCTTATAGTGATGGGTGGAATAATGTATCTTCTTTTATTATAGATATGGATAGTGTTGTTAATGGAATAGGAGACTTACACTCTGGTTATTTACAGAATAGGACTCAACTAAGTCAAATAGGTAGAGATAAAATTAATGAATCAGATAAGGCATATTGGGATACAAAACAAAGTTATGATGATACTATAACTCTATATAAGACTCTTTCAAGATCAAGTTCTAATGAAGAAATAGATAATCTTTTAAATAAAGCTCTTGTTACATCTAAAAAAATATCAAATTCTGTAAAACTTTCCCAAGAGAGTTTTGATGATACTTTTAACTTCTTGGGTCAAAAAAGTACTTCTGAGACAACTACATTGCAAAGTAATTTAACTTCTTGGACGAGTAGTTCTAATACTTATGTAAATAGTATTTTGTCTAATATAAATAGTATAAATGAAAATCTTCAATCCTTGAAAGATGTTAGTGTTCCAGTAGATGATCTTACTCTTCGCCAAGCTGAACTTAATATAGAAACAAAACAAAATGCTTATAATGACTGTTTTACGAGAGCTCCATTTGATGGAATAGTAGCTAGTTTAACTGCCAAGGTTGGCCAGTCTGCTAGTGGAACTATTGGAACTTTAATATCAAAACAGAAAAATGTAAATATTCCATTTAATGAAGTTGATATAGCGAAAATTAAAATAGGACAAAAGGTAACTCTTACTTTTGATGCAATAGATGGTCTTTCTATGACAGGATCAGTAGTTGGTGTTGATACAGTTGGAACTGTAAGTTCTGGGGTTGTAACTTATAATGTGACAATTAATTTGGATGTGGATGATGCTAGAGTTAAACCTGGTATGAGTGTATCTGCAACTGTAATTACAAATACATCACAAGATGTCCTAGTTGTTCCAAATTCTGCTATTAAAACTTCAAATGGAACAAACTACGTAGAAGTATTTAGCTCTCCTTTAGCTTCTCCTGTAACTGGTGTACAAGGTTCAATATCTATAGTGTTGCCTATTAAAACAGATGTCCAAATAGGATTGGCAAATGATACTTCAACTGAAATAATTAGTGGATTAAAAGAAGGTGATATTATCGTTACAAAAACTATTACTTCTACAACTACTAAATCTACCACCTCCACTCCAAGTATCTTAAATGCTGTAAGTGGTGGTGGAAATAATAGAAATTCTAGTGCCGGAGCTTTAAAAGCTGCTACAACAGGAAGATAATATTATGATAGAAGTCAAAAATATTAAAAAAGCATATATGACAGAAGGGGAACCTTTTGAGGCTTTAAAAGGTGTAAGCTTTGATATAAAAGATGGTGAATTTGTGGCTATTATGGGACCTTCTGGTTCTGGTAAGTCTACTCTTATGCATATTTTAGGTGCATTAGATAGTCCAACAGGAGGTACTTATTTACTTGATGGCAAAGATGTTTCTACTTTGACAGATGATCAACTTGCCGATATCCGTAAAGATAAAATTGGATTCGTTTTTCAATCGTTTAATCTTCTTCCTAGAACTACTGTTCTTCGTAATGTTGTTTTACCTCTTATTTATGAAGGAGTAGGAGAGAAAGAAAGAGTAGAAAGAGCTAAAGAAGCTCTTGTGGCCAGTGGTCTTAATGAATCTCACTTCTATCATTTATCAAATCAACTTTCAGGTGGTCAGATACAGCGTGTAGCCATTGCACGAGCTCTTGTAAATAATCCAACCCTTATTCTAGCTGATGAGCCAACAGGTAATTTGGATACTAAAACAGGAGAGATTGTTCTTGGTACTTTTCAAAGATTAAATAAAGAACAGGGAAGAACTATCGTACTTATTACACATGAATATGATGTAGCTTTACATGCTGATCGTATTATAACAATACGTGATGGACTAATTATCAGTGATAGTAATTTACATGAGCAGAAAATAATAAAATTATGAAAACAAAAGATATTTTAGAAGAAACATTTATGGCTCTTTCAAGTAATAAGGTTCGCTCCGGACTTACGATGCTTGGTATTATTATTGGTATTGCTTCTGTTATTTCTATGACAGCTATTGGTACTGGCGCACAGAATTCTATTGCATCTTCTATTCAATCAATAGGATCTAATTTAATTATTGTTTCTCCTGGGGCTCCAAGAGGAGTAGGACAACAAGTTAGACAAGAACGTGGTTCAGCTAAAACTTTAACATTAGGAGATGTTGAAGCTCTTAAAACTATTAGCGGAGTTAAGTCTGTGACAGCAGAAGTTTCAAGTCGCTATCAAGTTACTGCTAAGGGTACAAATACTAACACGACAGTAGATGGTACAACTTCTGATTATCCAAGTGTTCGTAACTTAACTATAGATCAAGGGGCTTTTATTACAGATCAAAATAATTTAAGTGGGGCTAAAGTTGCTGTTATAGGGCCTACTGTTCTCTCGGATCTTTTTGGTACAGATGCTACATCTGATAGTGCTGTGGGGCAAGTGATTAATATTAAAGGTAATCAATTTAAAATAATTGGTGTAACAGTTGCAAAAGGGGGTACTGGTTTTCAAAATCCAGATGATATGATTTATATACCTATTCTTACTGCTCAAAGATATTTTTCAGGAGATTCATATGTTTCTTCGATTAGTGTATCTGCAGTAAGTTCTGATGTGACAACTCAAGTTCAGAATGATATAACCACAGCTCTTTTAGGACGTCATCATATATCAGGTACTGCTACTGCAGATTTCAGTACTATGAATCAAGCTGATATTATAGCTACTGCTTCTTCTGTGACCAGTACATTTACTATGTTACTTTCAGCTATAGCTGGTATTTCCTTATTGGTAGGAGGTATTGGTATTATGAATATGATGCTGACATCAGTAACAGAAAGAACAAAAGAAATTGGATTAAGGAAAGCTATAGGAGCTAAGAGAAGAGATGTAAATATTCAGTTTTTAGTTGAAGCGGTGATGCTTACATTTATTGGAGGTGTTATTGGAGTAATTCTTGGGTGGGGAGTCTCTTTTGGAATAACGTATTTTGGAATACTCCAAGCTCAAGTCTCTCTTTCTTCTGTGTTGCTCGCTTTTGGAGTTTCAGCTTTTATCGGAATTGTTTTTGGTTACTATCCTGCTCAACGTGCATCAAAGTTAAACCCAATTGATGCTTTGAGGTATGAGTAGTAGAGGTCCAACTTCAAGCTGGACCCAGAGGTTGTACCTCTAGATTATTATTAATAATATAAATAGATACCTCATTAAATATCAAAATTTTTTCAGGTCCTCGGACGAGGAAGGACGAGGGGCCAGACCATTAAAAAATTTTATATTTAATTACGTATCTTAGTAAAATATATGCAAAATAAAAATATAGTCTTATATGTAGTAGTTTGTTTAGTTATTGCTGGTGTTAGTTTCTGGGGAGGAATGAAGTATGATGCTTCCAAGAATAATTCTCTTCAAGTTGCGAGTCGTGGACAAGGTAGTTTTAGTCAAAACGGAGGAGGTAAAGGTATGAGAGGAAGTACCAATGGAGGAGTAGTTTCAGGTCAGATTCTATCTAATGATGGCAAGAGTCTGACTGTTTCATTACGTTCGGGGGGTTCAACAATAGTTCTATTCTCTCCTTCAACTAAAGTTGAAAAAACAGTTGATGGTATAACATCTGACGTTGCTGTTGGTAAGTCTGTTATGATTATGGGTACTTCAAATCCTGACGGAAGTTTCAACGCAACTTCAATTCAAATAAGACCTGCATTTCAAGGACAAGTTAAAGTAAATTAAATTTTAAAAAATACCATTATATATTTTAGGCAATTGCTTAAAATATATAATGGTATTTTTAATTTATTAAAATTAATTAGTACACTCTTTTGTATTTTTTATTCCTGTCATTCCAAAAAGTTTAACACATATACTCCCTATATTTTTCTTTAATTTGAAAACATGATTTTCTCCTTTGTAAGTATCTAGGGTTACATTTTTATTAGCTGCTTTTAATTTGTCATATAAAAGAACTGATTGCCAAGGGGGTATGGTGTCGTCTGCTCCACCTTGAATTATTTCTATCTTTTGATTTCCTAAATTTCTGATTTTATTTATAATCGAAGCCTGGTCATATAGATTTTTATTCATTCCATCAGGTACTCCATTGAATTCTGTGTTGAATATAGAAGTCTTCATTTTAACTATCAAACTTTCCCAGTCTGTTACTCCATTAATAGAAGTTATACTCTTGAAGGTATCATCATGTTCAACAAGCGCTTTAAGCGACATATATCCTCCGTAGCTATTACCTGCAAGGTAAACGTCACTGACATGGTATTGATTGCGTAGGTATGTTACTGCTTCCATAACATTATTTATATCTCCGGTTCCTACATTGCCTTGTATTTTTTCAGAATAAGCTCGTCCATTACCAGTGCTTCCTATATAGTCTAGCTTAAGTATTATTACATTATTTTTCTGTAGTAATTTTAATGAGGCATCATATATACCGTAACTATGATATGGGTGGTACCCTAGGCTAGTCTGCCTTAGTGGTCCACCGTGGAGCCATATCAGTACAGGGTAAGTTTTCTTTGGATTATAAGGCAAAGGAGTCATAACAACAGCATTGGAATTTCCAACTTTTACATATTCTTCGTGCTGTATATTAATTTTTGTATTTATGTTTGGAATTTTAAAATAAGCAATCTTTTTAGTTTTTAGATTGTAAATTTCAGGACCATAACCTTTGTTTTGTAAACGATTAAATATTAAAGCAGAACCTATCTTAGTTATTGGGTCTGTGTAAGACACATAAGATTCCACTATGTTTTCTTTGTTCGTATTTAAATCCATATGGTACAGTGACCATTTGTAGGGATTATCTTTACTATTACCAACATAATAAATATTTGAAGAATTATCATAAATAAAACTAGATATAGTGTAGGCTGCACTATTTATTACTACACTTTCTATCTTGCCATTTATCAGAGAATTTAAATCAACTTTATATAAAGACATGAATCCACTTTTATCATCTAGATAAATAAGAGTCTTCTCGTCTGGAGAAAATTCAAAAACTTTCTTTTCCTCGTTTACTAGGTCCCAATAATTTACACTACTAGATGTAGAATACTCAGTACCGTTTTTAATATTTTTTATAATATAGGTACGTGTTTTTGTTGTTTCTTGAGGTTTTATATAATAAGCCAACCAATTACCTTTTGGGGAAAGAGTTGCTCGACCTCCTTTGTGGTCTTCAACTTCTTTTTTAATAGAAGTATCTAGTATTGGAATATTTGTTTTACCTAAAACTGTTTTTTTAGTATTTGTACATTTATAATTTAAAATATTACAAACATAATCTTTCTTTTTCCCTAAGCCATAATATTCGATTAATACATTAGACCCTTGATATCCTTTTATACTTCCATACTGTATATCAAGAGCATATACTTCTGAAGTAAAGGAAAGAAGTAAAATTAGTATTAATATGTATTTGAGTTTAATCATATCTCTATAGTATAATAGAATGATGGATAATACAAAGACGAATAAAGAGATAGTATGGGTTCAGATATTATATCTATTCATAATACCAACATTACTTTTATATTTTAAGATTTTACCAGGTAATTTCCGTTTCATATTACTTTTAACGGTAGCTTTGTTATTATTTGGAATAGTTAAACATGCAAATTGGACATATAAAGATTTAGGTATTAATAAAAATTTTATGAAGGATATTTTACCTTATTCTCTCTTTACAGGAGGTGGTGTATTTTTTCTTATTTGGTTAGCTCAGATTGTTCCGCATGGTCAATTTTTAGAATGGTGGGAGAATGCAAAATTCCTTCTTTTATTCATTCCACTTAGTATTTTACAAGAAATTATTTTCAGAGGAATACTTATGAATATGCTAGAAAGAACATTTAAAAGTGTTATTTTTATCATAATTCTTAATGCAGCTGTTTTCTCTATGATGCATGTTATATATCTGAATTCTATTTTTGTCTTACCTATGACATTTATTGCAGGTATAGGTTTTGCTTGGATGTATTATCAGTATAAGAATTTGATCCTTATATCAGCTTCCCATACAGTCTTAAATTTTGTAGCTATGATATTGGGATTTTTCTTTATTAGGTAAATATTATTATAAATAATATAATATTAAATATGGTAGACAATGATAAAAAAGTAGTTCATATCAGACCAACTTGGGATGAATATTTTATTCAGTTGGCAGAATTAGTTGGTTCTAGAGGTACTTGTGATCGTGGCTACGCAGGATCAGTAATTACAAAAAATAAAAGGATTCTTTCTACAGGTTATGTAGGAGCACCTGTAAGTTTACCAAGTTGTGACGAAATAGGACATGAATTGCATACTGTAACAGCTGAAAATGGAACAATCTCTAAACATTGTATTCGAACTAGTCATGCTGAGCAGAATGCTATAAATAATGCTGCTAGAGTAGGTGTCTCAATAGAAGGTGGTACTTTATATTGTAAAATGGCCCCATGCTATAAATGTGCTCAAAGTATAATAAATTCAGGAATAATTCGAGTGGTTGCTGCTACTGATTATCATGGAGCATCGAGAACTAAAGAAATTTTTAAAGAAGCAAAGATTGAATTTCAATTATTAAATAATAAAATGGAAACATATCCAAACATGTAAGATATATGGTAAATCTTAAAGAACTACAAAAAGAAGTAATGAGAAATAAAATAGAAAAAGGATTTAATACTACTGACGTAGCTATTGAATTTTGTCGAGCCCATGAAGAGCTTTCAGAAGCCTTTTCTAAATTTAATAAGAATCAAGATGGAGTTGCTGAAGAGTTTGCAGATGTCGCTATCTTTCTGTTGGGAATTTGTGAGATACTTGGCTATGATTTAGAGAAAGAATTACTAAACAAGATAGAGACCAACAAAAATCGTAAATACTTGAAGTCAAAATCTCCAGATGGTAAAGACATTTTTATTAGAGTAAAAACAGATATAGATCCATAAATAAAATCCGCATTAAGCGGATTTTATTTTTTCATAGATTATAAAATTCACATCATAAATATTTTTTTCGTCCTTTTCGTGTTTATCTTCAAATGTTATTTTCCATTTACTCTGATCGATAGCAGGGAAGAGAGTATCAGCATCAGGGAAATTTGCATCGACATGTGTTATATATAGTCTATCGGCTTTATCTATGAAAAGCTTGTATATCTGACCTCCTCCTATGATAAAGGCTTCCTCTTCCTTTCCCATTGTCTCATTCAATTCTTTTTCTAGTTTCTCTATTCCGTAATAGACTTCTATTCCTTCTCTTTTAAATTCCTTATCAAGAGTTAGTACAATGTTTCTTCTATTTGGGAGAGGTTTGCCGGGTTTGCCATCTGGACCAATACCGAGAGATTCAAATGTTCTTTGCCCCATAATGACAGGATGACCACTTGTGGTTTCTTTGAAATGCTTCATATCAATAGGTAAGTTCCATAAAAGATCATTCTTTTTTCCAATTTCATTATTATTTGCGATGGCGGATATTATAGATAAGATCATGTTGTTATATTGCTATTTCAAATGGAATTTTGTCGTAGCTTTGGTAATTTAATAATTTTGTATTAGCTGCTTCCCATTCGAAGATGGATTGCCAATTTTCTGTTTCTATTGTTGGAAGAGGAAATTTTTCTGGGTCTCTAGTTAATTGTTCACGTGCTCCATTAATATGATTTTCATATATATGCACATCTGCTAAAAATCCTACAAGCTTACCTTCCTTTAGTCCTGTCTCTTTTGCAAGTAAATGAAGCATTAAGGCATAACTGGCAATGTTGAATGGCAGTCCTAGCATTGTGTCTACAGATCTTTGATTCCAGAGTAAGTTCAGCTTGTCTTCTATAACTGTTATCTGAAAAGAATAATGACAAGGGGGGAGAGCCATCTCACCGAATTGTTGAGGATTCCATGCACTAATTATCATTCTTCTGTCTCGTGGATTTGTTTTTAGTGTCTCAATAATCTTTTTTAATTGGTCGATTCCTTTATCTGTATAATCGGTATTATAATTTTCGTACGGAGCATTAAAATGTCTCCACTGGAATCCATAAATAGGACCCAAATCTCTCTCTTCTAGCATTTTCTTTTTTGACTCTTCGTCGTGTCCATAAGGGGCGAGTTGTGGTTTTGCCCACTCATCCCAGATATGATTATTCTTATCCTGTAGCCATTTCTTATCAGTAATTCCTTTTATAAAAAATTCTAATTCCGTTGCAACTAACTTAAAAGGAGTTTTCTTTGTTGTAAGCAAAGGGAATCCTTTCGACATATCATGTTCAAATATAGCCCCTGCTATAGTATAGGCTTTGATACCAGTTCTAGTCTCAACCTTTTTGCCTTCTTTTAATATTTTTTCAACTATATCTAAATAAGTTCTCATGTGATTATTATACCTTGTGGGGTTATTTTAACAACTTTTACTGTACCTTATAATTGTGCTAAAATTAGTTTATTAACAATCTAATCACCATATAAATATATGCGGGATAAACAAATAGAGAAACTCATAAAAGAAGAAGAGAAGAGGCAAAAAAGTGTTGTGAATTTGATCGCTTCTGAGAATATTGTTTCAGACGATGTACTTAAGGCTCTTGGTTCTAAGCTTACGAATAAATACGCAGAAGGATATCCGGGAAGAAGGTACTATGGTGGAAATCAGGTTGTAGACCAAGTAGAGAATTTAGCTATAGCTCGTGCTTTAAAACTTTTCAAACTTAAACCAACTGACTGGCATGTAAATGTTCAACTTCTGTCAGGCTCTCCTGCAAACTTTGCGCTTTACTCTGCTCTTGTCCCTATTGGTGGAAAGATAATGGGTATGAAGCTTTCGTCAGGAGGACATCTTACTCATGGGTACCCTGGTTCAATGACAGGTAAACTTTGGAAGCCAGTTCAATTTGAACTTGATAAAGATACAGAAGTTATTAACTATGATGCAATCAAGAAACTAGCAATAGAAGAAAAGCCCAATATTATTGTGGCAGGCTTTACGGCATACCCACGAGTCGTAGACTTTAAAAAGTTTAGAGAGATTGCTGATGCATGTGGAGCGCTTCTTCATGTAGACATGTCTCACTTCGCAGGGCTTGTCGCAGGAGGAGCTTATCCATCACCATTCCCATATGCTGACTCTGTCATGACTACTACTCATAAGTCACTTCGCGGACCAAGACATGCGATTTTATTTGTAAAGAAAGATGCACGAGAATTCGATAAGAAATTAGACAAGATGGTTATTCCTGGACTTTTCGGTGGTCCACATGAGAATACTATTGCAGCAGCAGCTGTCGCATTCCTCGAAGCTTCAAAGCCTGAATTTAAAAAGTATGCAAAGCAAGTAGTGAAGAATGCAAAAGTCCTAGCCAAAGAATTACAAAAATTAGGTTGGCATATTATTTCAGGTGGTACAGATTCGCACCTTATACTTGTAGACACATGGATGGATGGTTCGGGTATACCAGGCAAGGATGCTAGTATAAAGCTTGAGAAGGAAGGAATAATTGTAAATATGAATACCATTCCAGGTGATACGCGTTCTCCTATGGATCCATCAGGAATTCGTCTAGGTACTTGCGCCGAAACAACTCGTGGAAAGAAAGAAGCTGATATGGTTAAACTAGCAGCAAAGATGGATAAGATATTAAGAAGTAAATAGTATGAAAATATATTTTTCAGGATCAATAAGAGGGGGCAGGGACCATGCAGAGTGGTATGACTTTATAGTTGAAAGTTTAAAAGAATATGGAAGGGTAAATAGTGAGTTTGTTGCTGATAAAAGTCTCACAAGTTACGGGCATATTGATTTAAAAGATAAAGATATTTATGAAAGAGATCTTGAATTAATAAAAGAATCTGAGATCGTTATTGCCGACGTTACAGTTCCATCTCTTGGGGTTGGTTATGAAATAGCTTATGCTGAGAAATTAAATAAGAAAATTTTCTGTATTTATCATCAGATAGAAGATAAAAGAATTTCAGCTATGATTGCAGGAAGTCCTCACTTAAAAGTTTTTCCTTATTCTACTAAAGAAGAAATATTAAAAATATTAAAAGAAATTTTCCAATAATTATGCCGGATTTAAGTAAAGATATACAAGTTTGTGTTGGAGTGATGATTTTCAAAGAAGGAAAGGTTCTTCTTGGAAAGAGGAATGGAAAGCATGCACCGGGAGAATATTCTTTCCCAGGAGGCAGGGTAGACTATATGGAAAGTTTTGAAGATGCTATTAAGAGAGAGACAGAAGAAGAATCTGGAGTAAAAATTAAAAATATTAAATTCCAATGCTTGGCGAATATAGATAGATACTCTTACCGGCATGATGTACTCACTGGTTTAGTGGCAGAGTGGGATGAGGGCACAGAAAGGACAGATCCGAATGAAAGAATAGGTGATTGGGATTGGTATGATTTAGAAGAATTACCACAGCCTATATTTTTACCAACAGCAATTTTAATTGATTCATATAAAACAGGAAAGAATTATTATGATAAAGAATAAAAAACAAAAAGGAAAGTTAATAGTAATAGATGGTACGGATGGAAGTGGAAAAGCTACTCAAGTAGATTTACTTATTAATAGACTGAAGGGTGATGGTTATGAAGTTAGAATGGTAGACTTTCCTGAGTATTACAAGAATTTCTTTGGGGCTTTTGTTGGTCACTGTCTTTCTGAGCAGTATTATAATTTTGTGAATATTCATCCAAAGATTGCTTCTGTTCTTTACGCAGCCGATAGATTTGAATCAAAAGATAAGATCGAAGGCTGGATCAAGAAGGGTTATATAGTTATAGCTAATCGTTATGCGAGTGCAAACCAAATACATCAAGGAGGAAAAATAAGTAATATAAAAAAGAGGCAAGATTTCATAAGATGGCTGGATGATATGGAGCACAGGGTTTTTGGTATTCCTAGACCTCATGTTGTATTTTATCTTAGCTTACCGATTTCTTTTGTGACGAAACTTTTAAAAGAAAGAAATAAAAATACGGATAGAGCCTATCTAGGAAATAAAAAAGATGTTCACGAGAAAGATAAAAATTTTATGATAAATTCATACAAGAGTGCTATGTGGTTAGCAGATAATCAAGCAAATTGGTGTAAGGTTGATTGCGTAGATAAAAATAAATTACGTACGCGTGAAGACATACATGAAGAGATGTATAAGCAAGTAAAGAAAATTTTAAAATAGTATGAAAATCAAAATTAAAAAATTGAAAGAAGGGGCAATATTACCTAAGTATCATCACGAAGGAGATGTAGGTATGGATATGTATGCTATGGAGACTTATACTATAGAGCCAGAAGGGCATCATTTCTTCTGGCATGGGTTTGCGATGGAGTTTCCTGTAGGTTATGCAGCTATAGTTAAAGACAAAAGTAGTATATCGAAAGCAGGGCTCCACTCAATGGGAGGAGTTTTCGATGCTGGATATAGAGGGGAATATAATACTCATCTGGTGAATCTTTCAGATAAGCCTTATACTGTAGAAGAGGGTGATAAAGTTGCTCAAGTGGTTATTTTTCCAGTAGCTATTGCAGAATTAGAAGTTACTGATATATTAAGTGAATCAGCAAGGGGAGAAGGTGCATTTGGTAGCACTGGTAGGAAATAATTACTGATTACTAATTACCAATTAATAATGAAAGAAAAAATACAAAAACAAATACAAGAAGTTTTGAAAACCTTAGGAATAGAAGGGGCTAATTTTTCAGTTGAAATTCCTGAAGATTTTAAAAATGGTGATTATTCTTCAAATGTAGCAATGGTTTATTCTAAGCAGTTAAAAATCAGTCCAAAAGAGTTAGCAGAAAAAATAACCATAGAATTAAAGAGTCTCCCAAAGCAAGGCTTTGGGGAAATAAATAAGATAGAAGTAGCTTCACCTGGATTTATAAATTTCTATTTATCTAGAGAATTTTTTGCTGACAATATAAATAGAATCTTAAATGAAAAGGAAAACTGGGGAAAAACAAAAAACCATTTGAATAAAAAAGTACTTGTGGAACATTCTAGTCCAAATCTTTTTAAGCCGTTTCATATCGGTCATGTTATGAACAATGCTATAGGAGAATCCATAAGTAGATTAGCTAAATTTTCAGGCGCAGAAGTTGAAGTGATTTCATTTCCCTCAGATATATCTTTAGGTATAGCAAAAGCAATTTTTATAATTTTAGAAAAAAATGTTGTTAATGGTGAAATTTACAAGCCTAATGATATAGTTTTGCTTGGTGATGCTTATGTGGAGGGAACTAAAAGATATGATGAAGATATAAGTATTCAGCCTCGCGTAAAAGAAATTGCTGATAACATCTATCTTAATAAAGCATCTATTGAACTAGATGTTTATAATTCGTGTAAGAAATTTAACATGGATTATTTTGAAAATATTACAGGTATTTTAGGTTCAAAATTTAATGATTATATTTTTGAAAGTGAAGCGGGTGTTGTCGGTAAGGAGATTGTATCAAAGTATACCCCTAGTGTTTTTACAGAAAGTGAAGGAGCTATTGTCTATATACCAGATGAATCTAAGAAATATATAAATACAGCTGTTTTCATAAATAGCCAAGGTAATCCTACTTATGAGGCTAAGGACTTGGGACTTTTAGATATTAAATTTAAAAAATATAATCCAGATATTTCTATATTCATAACTGACCATCAGCAGATATCACATTTTAATGTTGTTTTAGATTCTGCAGAGAAAATAAATAAAGATTGGTCAAATAAAAGTATTCATCGTACTCATGGACGCATGTCTTTTAAGGGTCAAAAAATGTCTTCTCGTTTAGGTGGAGTTCCTTTAGCTAAAGATATTTTAGATTTAATTATTGAAGATGTAAAAGAAAAATCAAAAGATTTGAAAGAAGAAGATTGTCAGGTTATTGCGATATCTGCTCTCAAATTCACAATACTTCGAGCTATGGCAGGTAAGAATATAAATTTTGACCCAGAAACATCTTTATCTTTTGAAGGTGATTCTGGTCCTTATTTACAATATAGTGTTGTTCGTGCTAATTCAGTTTTAGAGAAAGCTTCCAGTCTTGGATATAAAGTTAATGGAAATATTTCTTCAAAGGGAGAACAAAGTGATTTTGAAAAAATGATTTGTCAATTTCCTGATATTATCGAACGTTCAGTGAAAGAGTGGGCACCTCATCATCTAGTAGGATATTTACTAGAACTTGCTCGTATGTTTAATAGTTGGTACGGCAATACTAAGCTTATAGATGAAGAAAATCCTGATATGATTTACAACATTGCTGTAACAAAAGCTTTCACTCAAACTATGAAAAATGGTCTATGGCTTTTGGGGATAGAAGTTCCAAATAGAATGTAATTATGAAAATTTTAATAAATGACAAAGAAATAGTTTTCAATAAAGAAGATTTCCCAATACTTATAACAGGTGCTTGTAAGACAGGTTCTTCTCTTTTTAGTATTTCATTAGTTACAAGTTTATTTGAGAATAATAATAGAGTTCTGTTTTTAACTGCTTATCCTGCTGCGAAGGAAGATTTCAGAAGACAACTCGGAGATAAAGTAAATGATTATGCAATAATTGTAGACTC
The DNA here is from genome assembly GCA_903929735.1 of uncultured bacterium. Lineage (GTDB taxonomy): Bacteria > Patescibacteriota > Minisyncoccia > Phycocordibacterales > UBA9973 > UBA8515. The sequence continues at coordinate 22,113 of CAIYVW010000022.1, read as the reverse complement.
TGGAGAAGAAAGCGTCTTTATAGAGAAATTAGATCAAATAGGTGATTTAGATAATACAATTGTTCTTTTGAAAAATATGGAGAATTATAGTGCTAAATTATTTGATAAATTAAAAAATTATAAGCTTACTATTTCTTCTGGTGATATAGATAATTGTGTATTTGGTGATGAACTTGCAAAAATAGATTTTAAAACAAGAATATTTTTCTCTTATCCTAATAAATTAGAAGTAGGGAATAAGATAGAATTACCTAAATATAATGGTATGGTAATGAATAAAAAATATAATGGAATAATTAAATTTGAAGAATAGAAGTTTTCTTGCAAATTTTACTTTTAGTGTTATTATTTAAACATATGCAGTGAAGAGGTTATCACCTTGGAGCATAGGGAAGAAACATCGTTAGGCAAGACCTAACGCATGAAGTAGAACCCTTAAATGAGAAGTAAATGAGGTGGTACCACGTGTTTCATTGGAAGCTCGTCCTTATATAACAATTTTAATATTGTTGTATGTGGACGAGTTTTTTATTTATGTACCGTAAAAATATTTTTGGATTCGCCAATGGATAAATTTCTACTGAAATTTTCTTTATTGCTCGGCTCATGAGCCTCCGCAGTGGCTTACTTGAAAGTTATTTACTACACATTTATAAACTTAATTATTATAAATAATATTTTAAAAATATATGGAAGATAAAAATCAAAAATCAACAGCAGCGTTAAGAGAAGAAATAATACTAAAATTTTGGAAAGATAATGAAATTTTTGAGAAGAGTTTGAAAAAGGAATCACCTATGGGTGAGTATGTTTTTTATGAAGGACCTCCTACTGCTAATGGTAAACCGGGAATTCATCATTTAGAAGCTCGTGCTTTTAAAGATGTTATACCAAGATATAAAACTATGAAAGGTTATCATGTTGCTCGTAAGGGTGGGTGGGATACTCACGGGCTTCCTGTTGAACTTCAGGTTGAAAAGAAATTAGGTCTTACTTCTAAGAAAGCCATAGAAGAATATGGAATCGCTCAATTTAATAAAGAGTGTAAGGAAAGTGTCTGGGAATATACTGATCTATGGGAGAAGTTTACAGAGCGTATTGGCTATTGGGTAGACCAGAAGAATGCTTATGTAACATACCACAATAAATATATTGAATCAGTTTGGAATGTAATAAAAAATGTTGATGATAAAAAATTACTTTATAAAGATTATAAGGTAGTTCCTTGGTGTCCACGTTGTGGTACTACTCTCTCTTCTCATGAGCTTGCTCAGGGGTACGTTGATGTGAAGGATTTATCTATATATGCGAAGTTTAAGGTAAAAAAATCTTCAAAGGTGGAACATCTGAAGGAAGATTCAGGTTGGACCTCTGAAGATACGTATATTCTTGCTTGGACAACAACTCCTTGGACTTTACCAGGTAATGTCGCTTTGGCAGTAGGTAAAGACATAGATTATGTAAAAATAAATAAAGAAAATGAATTCTTTATTTTAGCTAAATCTCGTCTCTCTGTAATAGAAGGAGAATATCAAATAGTAGAAGAATTCAAAGGTTCAGATTTAATTGGTTTAGAATATGAACCTCTTTATACTTATCTTTCTAATACTATTTCTGATTTAGAGAAGCAAAAATTGGATAAAGCTTTTAGGGTTTATCCTGCTTCATTTGTTACTACTGAAGATGGCACTGGTGTTGTTCATACTGCTGTCATGTATGGTGTTGATGACTTTATATTAGGGAATGAAATAGGGTTACCAAAGCATCACATGGTGGGACTTGATGGTAAATTTTTAAAAGGAACAGATTTTCTAACCGGAAGGTTCGTTCGAGATGAAGATGTTTCTGTAGATATAATTAAAGATTTAGCACATCGAGGACTTTTATTTAAAAAAGAAAAGTATGAGCACTCATATCCTCACTGTTGGCGTTGCAAGACAGCTCTTATATATTATGCTCGTGATTCTTGGTATATTAGAATGTCTTCGCTTAAAGATGAACTTGTAAAAGAGAATGAAGGAATAAATTGGGAACCATCTTATATTAAAGAAGGTAGATTTGGTGAATGGTTAAAGGATATTAAAGACTGGGCTATATCTCGTGAAAGATATTGGGGCACACCACTTCCTGTTTGGGTTTGTAATTCTTGTAATAAAAGAGAAATAATAGGAAGTATTACAGATTTGAAATCAAAAACTAAAAAGTCGACTAATAAATATTTTGTAATGCGTCACGGCGAAGCAGAGAATAACCTTAGTGATATTATAAGCACCTCTCTTGAAAGTATTCATGGTTTAACTGAAAAAGGTAAATCTCAAGTTAAAGAATCAGCAGAAGGATTAAAAGATAAAAAAATTGATTTGATAATAAGCTCACCAATTAAGAGAGCAAGAGAAACTTCAGATATTGTTTCTAGTATATTAGGTATAGATAAAGAGTCTATTATATATAGTGATTCTTTAAGAGAAATGGTACTACCTGATTATGAAGGTAAGACTTGGCAAGAGTATCATACAGAATTTCCAAATAAAGTAGATTATTTTTATAAAACTCGTGAAGGGAATGAATCATGGAATGATATTAAGAAAAGGACAATGGATTTAATCCGTGATTTAGATAGTAAATACGAAAATAAAAATATTCTCTTAAGTACTCATGGTGGACCATGCTGGCTTGCTGTTGCTGGAACTATGGGTCTTGATTCAGAAGAATCTTTAGAAATGTTGCATAATTTTAATTATCTAAAAAATGCTGAAGTTCGTGAGTTAGATCATACACCGATACCACATAATGAAAATTATGAACTTGATTTACATAAACCATACATAGATGAAGTAGAGTTGATTTGTTCTTGTGGTAGTAATTTAAAAAGAGAAAAAGAAGTTATGGATGTTTGGTTAGACTCAGGGACAATGCCATTTTCTCAAGATCATTATCCTTTTGAAAATAAAGATTTAATAGAGAGAGGTTCTTATCCGGCAGATTATATAAGTGAGGCTATGGATCAGACTCGTGGATGGTTCTATACTCTTCATGCAGTAGGAGTCTTAATGGGTAAGGGTAAAGCTTATAAGAATGTTATATGTTTAGGGCTTTTGCTTGATGGTAATGGTAAAAAGATGAGTAAGTCTCTTGGAAATGTTGTAGATCCTATAATAATGATGGATAAGTATGGTGCTGATACTTTGCGTTTATGGATGTATGGAGTAAATCAGCCAGGAGATACAAAAAGTTTTGATGAAAAAACTGTTTCCGAACTTCATAATAAAGTTTTTAATTTACTTTACAACGTAATTGCATTTTATGAATTATACAGAGACCCTAAATTAGAAATTTTAGAATATAAGAAATCAGAAAATGTTTTGGATCAGTGGATAAATACTCGTTTGAGTGAACTTGTTGAAGTGACGACGTCTAATTTAGATTCATACAGAATGTTAGAACCAGTTCGGGCTATTCGTGAATTTATAGATGATTTATCTACATGGTATGTCCGTCGCTCTAGAGAAAGATTAAAAGATGGAGATACAGAAGCAAAGCAAACTTTGTATTTTGTTCTTAAAAATCTAGCTGTTTTAATGGCTCCATTTGCACCTTTTGCTTCAGAAGATATTTGGCTAAAACTAAAAACAAATAATGATTTAGAAAGTATACATCTTGTAAAGTGGCCAGAACTCGTAGTGTATAGTAAGACTGTAATTAAAGAAATGAAAGAAGTTAGAGAAGTTGTCACTTTAGGACTTCAAGCTAGACAAAAGGCAGGGATTCCTGTTCGTCAGCCCCTACAAAGCTTGAATCTTACTGGTTATGAATTAAAAGAAGATTTTTTTGATATTGTTAAAGATGAATTAAATGTTAAAGAAATAAAACATATTTTAGGAGAAACTAAAAGTATAGAGCTTGATATAAAAATTACAGAAGAATTAAAACAGGAGGGTAACTATCGTGAGCTAGTAAGAGCAGTTCAAGATATGAGAAAAAAGAATGGATTAAACCCCAATGATATTATAACTTTGGAAATCTCTACAGAAGTAAAAGGTGGAGAAATGATAAATAAATTTAAGGCTGATTTATTAAAATCTGTAGGAGCTAAGGATTTACTCATAAAAGAAAATAATGGACAAGAAGTTAAAATAGATGATTTAGTATTTATATTAAATCTGGTAAAATAGAAGAATGAAGATTAAAAAGCTAGGACATTGTTGCTTCGTGATGGAACCAAAGAATGGTATTAGAATTATGACTGATCCAGGGTCTTTTTCTATGCTTCAAGTAGGAGAGAAGAATATTAATGCTATTATTATTACTCATGAGCACCAAGATCACTTACATGTAGAATCCCTGAAAGATGTTTTAAAGAATAATCCAAGAGCAATAGTGATAACAAATACTTCAGTAGGAAAGATTCTTGATACTAATAATATTCCATATATAAAAGTTGAAGAAGGTGATAAGTATCATATAGAAGGAGTTAATATAGTTGCTTTTGGTGATAATCACGCAGAAATATATGAAGACTTTGGTAAAGTTCAAAATACCGGATACATGGTAGATAGTCTATGTTACGGAGGAGATTCTTTTCATTATCCTGATTTGAATGTAGATATTTTAGCATTACCAGTTGTTGGACCATGGATGAAATTGAAAGATGCAATAGAATATGCGAAGAATATAAGACCAAGGATTTGTTTCCCCGTGCATGATGCTATATTGCAAGATTTTGCTTCTTTTGCATGGAAGATACCAGAGATGATTTTAAAAGAAGATAATATTTTATTTAAAAAGTTAGAAATTGGTAAGGAAGAAGAAATATAGCATGGAAAAATTATCCAAAATTGGACATATAGATAGAGTTGTAGGTAATAATACAGACAAAGAGAATACTGTATCTGTATTGTCTGATCTTGGCATAGAAAAAGTAGAAGGAGAACTAGAAAAGACACCTAGAGATAAGCAACTAATAGATTTTTCTCAAAAAAGTTTAGATGAATATCTTTTAAATTTTAGAGAAAATATAAATGAAATCAAATATGAAAATATCCATATTATGCCTGTTGAAGGAGTGAAAAATCTTACAAAGGGAGTGGCCTTCGAGGGTTCTGCTAGTTTACAAAATGGTGCATTTATTGTAGACAGAAATCCAAATGATGTTATTTTTTCACTAAGATTATTTCATGAGCTATATCATCTTAAAGATTTTTCATCAATTAATCTAGATGAAGAAGGCTATTATGTAAATCGTAGGTCTGGTGTCACTGTTTTTATTAATGGAGAAAAATATTTTAATTTAATTAATGAAACATTAAATGATTATTTTTGTAGAAAATTTTTTGAAGAAAAAATTAAGAACTCAAACCTTTTTGATAAACAAGAAGTGGAAGAATATATTTTTGATTCGCCCAGAATTAAACTCCTTGATTTATTTGAAGAATTTTCTGATGATTTATTGGAAAAAAATAAAGATAGTTTTAATTCGAAGGAAAAAATAAAAAAGTTATTTTTTGAAGCAGATATAAATGGAAATCTTTTACCAATAGCTAGATTAATTGAAAAAACTTACGGGAAGGGATCATTTAGAAAATTAGGTAAAAATATGAAAAATTAATAATTATTTATGCACCATATTTATCACACTCATGGATTTATATTGGGCTCTCGCAATAAAGGAGAAGCCAATAAAATGCTCACTATTTATACTCGTGAGATGGGTCTTGTGCGTGCCATGGTTCAAGGAATAAGATTGCATAAATCTAAGTTACGCTTTTCTTTACAGGATTTTTCATATGCCACTATAGACTTAGTCAGAGGAAAAGATATATGGAGAGTAACTTCAGCTAAGAATATTTCTTCTTTTCCTTTTGCTAGAACTTCTAGAAGTTCTTTGCTTATTATTGTTCATGTAAGCTCTCTTCTAGAAAGACTTTGTGACGGAGAGGAATCCAATGAAAAAATATTTGATGATTTTACCCAAGTGCTTTATTTGCTTGATGATATGAATATAGAATCTTCTGCGAGGGAAGCTCTTGAATTACATTTAGTATTACGAATAATGAATTCATTAGGTTACATCGGGGACTCTTTAAAGTTATCAGATTATCTTGGAGGTTCTATAGATTTGAATAGAACAGAATTATTATTAAAAGAAAAAAGGTCAATAATATCCCATATTAATAAAGCTATAAATGAGAGTCAACTTTAATCATTTATGGTATAATAAAACCCATGTCAGAAGATAATCATAAAATAGAAGATATAAAACATAAACTTTACGAAAGGGAGGATACTGTAACACACAGAAATAGAGAAGGTATTTTACATCCAATAGGTCATAAGGTGGAAGTTGAATGGAAAAAAAAAGACGAGACAGAATCTTCACTAAATAAAATGAGAAAACCTAAAACTTCAGTATTTAAAAAATTCTTTATTATTTCTATAATATTCTTTTTTATAGCAATTGGTTTTGCTTTGTATATGTTCTACACAGGAAGTTCTTCAGTTTCTAGTGATAATATAGATATAACTGTTATGGGAAATGCTTTTACTAAAGGTGGAGAAGAGCTACCTCTTCAAATAGAAATAGTTAATCATAATAAAGCAAGTCTTGAGCTTTCTAATCTAATGGTCTCTTATCCTAGTGGAGCTAGTGATAGTGCTTCTGATTATACAAGATTACCTCGAATGAATATTGGTACAATAAAGCCAGGAGAAACAGTAACTAAAAATATAAAAGTAATTTTATTCGGAGATGAAAAGTCAAATAGAAGTATAAAAATAGATTTAGATTATCATCCAGAAGGATCAAATGCAATTTTTACAAAGAGTAAAGAATATATAGTAAACATAAGTTCTTCCCCCCTTTCTTTAACTATTGAAGCTCCAGATACTGTAAGTTCAAATCAACCTGTTTCATTTAAAATTATGGCAACATTAAATACTAAATTGCCAGATAATAATATAATGATGCAAATTACATATCCAAATAATTTTATATTTGAAAGTGCTGTTCCTGCCCCATCCTTTGGAAATTCTGTTTGGAGTCTCGAAGGTTTAGATTTATCTAATCCTATTCCTATAGTTGTTACTGGTAGAATAGTAGGACAAGATCAAGATCAACAAGTATTCCATGTTTATGCTGGTACTGTTAAACCTTCTGATAAGTCTACAATTAATGTTGTTTATAATTCTCTACTTCATACAGTTACTGTAGTGAAGCCTATAATAGAAGCAAATATTCTAGTCGATGATACAGCATCTCCCAATAGTCCTGTAAATGTAAAAATAGATTGGGCTAATAATCTATCTAGTAGAATCACAGACGGACAAATTATTGCAAATTTGAGTGGAAATGCTTATGATAAATCGTTGGTTACTTCAAATGAAGGATTTTTCGATTCTTTAAACAATCGTATTATTTGGGATAAAAATTCTACTCCTTCTTTGTCTGATATAGAACCAGGAGGAAAAGGTGAAGTAAGCTTTAGTTTAAAGTCTATTCCTTTGTTAGGAGCTCAGAGTAGTATCAAAAATCCTCAACTTGGTTTAGACGTAAGTATTAAGGGGCGCCAGCCAACTTTAGGATCTACTTATACTGAAGTTAATAATTTTTCAAAGAAAATAGTAAAAATAGAATCTAATTTCCAAATAGCTTCTTCAGCTTTATACAAATCAGGTCCTTTTCCTCCTAAAGCAGAATCAGAAACTCAATATAGTGTCACTTGGACATTATCGAATGGCACCAATGCTATATCAGGAGCAGTAGCTCGTTCTGTCCTTCCTGGCTATGTTAAATGGATTGGTAGTTCTTCTCATACAGAAAACATTCAGTTTAATCAAGTAACTAATGAGGTGATATGGAATATAGGTTCGGCTAGGGCAAATATAGGTGGAGGTAGTAATAGAGAAGTTTCATTTACGATAGCTCTTAATCCATCTTTGTCTCAGGTAGGAAGTGTTCCTCAGCTCATGAAAGAAATATTCCTTTCTGGTACTGATGTTTTCACTGGTACTTTAGTGAAAGATAAGAGGCAATCTATTAATACAGATATTTCAGATGATCCGAATTTCCAAACTGGTTTTGATCGAGTTGTTCAATAATTACAAATTAATATTTTAAAATAAGATGCAAGAAAAAGATGAAAAATTAATGGAGAAGATTATATCACTTTGTAAAAGAAGAGGTTTTATCTATCCAGGATCTGAGATATATGGAGGTCTTGCTGGAACTTATGATTATGGTCCATTAGGTTCTTTATTAAAAAAGAATATAGAAGATTCATGGATCGAATATTTTGTAAGAAGTAGGGAAAATATTTATCTTATAGATACTCCTATTTTAATGCATCCAAGAGTTTGGGATGCATCAGGACATACTAGTGAATTTATAGACCCATTAGTAGATGATCTTATAACAAAGAAAAGATACAGAGCGGATCATTTACTAGAAGATGCAGGTATAAATACCGAGAAATTGACAGTGGATGAAATGGATAAAAAGATTAAAGAACTTGGATTAAAAAGTCCAGATGGTAATTCTTTTTCTGATGTTCGTAGATTTAATCTTATGCTTGAGACAAAAATGGGAGCAGTAGAAGAAACTTCTGTTCATACTTTTTTACGACCAGAAGAAGCTCAAAGTATGTTTGTTAATTTTAAAAATGTTTTACAATCTTTATCTCCTAAGGTTCCTTTTGGTATTGCTCAAGTGGGAAAAGCTTTCAGAAATGAAATAACTCCACGTGATTTTATTTACAGATTACGTGAATTTGAAATAATGGAATTTGAATATTTTATTCATCCATCTTCTCCTTGGGAGGCTTATTTTGATAATTTTCTTTTAGAACAAAAAGAATGGCTTTCTAAAATAGGTATTGAGACTTCAAGACTTCATGCTTTAGAACATCCAGAGCAAGCTAGAGCTCATTATAGTAGAAAGACAGTCGATTTAGAATTCGAATATCCTTTTGGGATAAAAGAACTCACAGGCCTAGCGCACAGAGGTGATTTTGATTTAAAAAGACATCAAGAATTTTCAGGAGAGTCTATGTGGATGCTAGATGATGCAACAGGAGAAAAATTTATACCTCATGTTATAGAGCCTACTATAAGTGTAGATAGAGCAATCTTAGCTACTTTATGTTCTTCTTATAGAGAAGAAGGGGAGGATGAAAATACAAGAGTGTATTTGAAATTACCTCCTTCTATTGCTCCTTATAAAGCATGTGTCTCTCCACTTTTAAAGAATAAACCAGAACTTGTCACTTATGCAAAAAATGTTTTCAAGGATTTAAAGAAAGAATTTGGTTGGGTTGTTTGGGATGATAATGGAAACATTGGTAAACGCTACAGAAGACAAGATGAGATAGGAACACCTTGGTGTATAGTTATAGACTTTGAAACTTTAACAGATAATGAAGTTACTATTCGAGATCGTGATACAGGTAAACAAGATAGAGTTAAAATTGAGGAAGTTATTAATTTTATAAAAAGTAAGTTTTAATAAAATAACAAAAATGACCAAGATGACTTGGTTATTTTTGTTATTTTTCTATATATTGAAAATATGCTAAAATCACACCATGATTAAAGCCAAAAAGAAAACATATAAAAATGGATTAAGAGTAGTGACTGTACCTATGAAAGACAATCCTACTGTTACAGTACTTGTATTAGTAGGAACTGGTAGTGATTATGAACCTAAAGAAATTAATGGTATTTCTCATTTTCTAGAACATATGTGTTTTAAAGGCACCATAAAGAGACCAAATTCTAAGGTTATATCTCACGAACTTGATTCTTTAGGTTGTCAATATAATGCTTTTACAGGAAGTGAATATACAGGGTATTATGCAAAAGGTGATTCTAAAAATTTTAAACAAATGTTTGATGTTGTAACTGATATATATTTAAATTCTACTTTTCCTGAAAGTGAAATGGAAAAAGAAAAAGGAGTGATAGTTGAAGAGATAAATATGTATGAAGATATGCCAGCTTCTCATGTTCAAGATCTATTTAGTGAAGTCTTGTATGGAGATCAGCCATCAGGAAGAAGCACTTTGGGATCCAAGGAGAATATTTATAAAATGGTTAGAGATAATTTTGTGGAATATAAAAAGACTCACTACGTATCAGAGAATACTGTAGTTATAGTAGCTGGTAATATAACAAACGATGAAGTCTATAAAGAAGTAGATAAATATTTTAAGGATGTCCCTGTTACAAAGACTGGTAAAAAACCAAAAACTAAAGATTCTCAAGATAAACCTAATGTATTAGTGAAGTATAAAGATACTGACCAGACACATTTTGTATTGGGAGTCAGAACATTTGATATATTCGATAAGAGGAATACAGCTTTTTCTTTACTTGGAGCGGTACTAGGAGCAGGAATGAGTTCAAGATTGTTTACAAAACTTCGTGAAGAAATGGGTGTAGCTTATTATGTTCGGGCCTTTAATCAAGCTTCTTTGGATCATGGTTCTTTCCAAATTTCAGCTGGAGTAAATAATTCTAGAACAGAAGAGGTAATAAAAGAAATATTAAAAGAATGTAATAAATTGATTAATGAAAAAGTTGGTATTAATGAATTAGAAAAAGTAAAATCTTTAATAATAGGGAATACAAAGATGTCACTTGAAGCCACAGATGATATTGCAAACTATTATGGAAGTCAGGAATTAATGAAAAAGGAAATAAAAACCTTAGAAGAAAAAATTAAAGAAATTAAAGCTATTACAGCAGAAGATATACAAAAAATGGCTAAGTTAATTTTAAAAGATAATAATTTAAATCTTGCAATTATTGGCCCTTATAAAGAAAAGTCACAATTTGAGAGTATTCTTAAATTCTAGGCACCGATTGTCTTTTTGTGATAATATAGAATTATGCAAGAACATAATAAAAGTATACGTATTTCAATCTCTAATGACACTATTATTAGGGTTATAATATTTGGGTTTATATTCTATTCTCTCTTTAAGTTAACTAATCTTATCTTAATTATACTTACTTCTATCGTAATAGCATCATTTGTTACTTATGCTGTAGGTAAAATGAATAAATATATTAAGAATCGTTTAGTTTCTGTGATTTTGATATACCTTTTATCTATTGGTTTAATTATAGGTTTACTTTCAGTTTTCATTCCTACTTTTATTTCAGAAATGTCAGACCTTGTAGGACAGCTCGGTAAATACATTCCAGATAATAGTATTTTGAATTCTTTTCAGACAGATACCATATCAGGGGCAAAAACTGTAGTCTCGAATATTTCAAAGAATGCATCAATAGGAGATGTTATTAAAAGCACAGAAAATTTAGTAAAGAGTCTCTCTGGTGGATTTTTTGATATTTTCGGTTCAGCTTTCGGAGGAATGCTTAATTTATTACTTATTTTTATTGTTTCTTTTTACCTTTCTATTACAGAAAAAGGGATAGAGAGTTTCTTGCGTATAGTTACTCCAGATGTTCATAAAGAATATTTAGTTGGACTATGGCAAAGAACTGAAAGGAAGATAGGTCTCTGGGTTCAGGGCCAAATGTTGATGGGTATTATAGTTGGAGTTTTGGCTTATTTAGGGCTTACTATTATTGGAGTGAAGTATTCTCTTGTTCTAGCTCTTATCGTTATGATAGCCGAGCTTGTACCATTTGGTTTAGTTATAGCTACAATACCTGCAATTTTATTTGCTTACCTAGACGGAGGTGTTGCTCTTTCAGCAGTAACATTAGGTTTCTATCTTATACTCGGTCAGTTTGAAACATACCTTATCTATCCATTAATAGTAAAGAGAGCTACTGGAATTTCTCCTTTAGTAGTCATTTTGTCTGTATTGATAGGAGGAGAATTAGCAGGTATATGGGGTGTGTTCTTGGCAGTTCCTGTTGCAGTATGTTTGCTTGAATTCTTTGATGATATAGAAAAGAAAAAGATTTTAAATAATAATTAATATGAATAAAACATTCTATCTTACAACTACATTACCTTACGTAAATGCTCCGCTTCATATGGGTCACGCACTTGAATTTGTGCGTGCAGATACGATAGCTAGATATAAAAAACTCGTAGGCTATGGTGTGTATTTCAATACAGGTACAGATGAACATGGTATTAAAATCTTTGAGAAAGCTAAAGAATTAGGACTTGATACACAGGCATTTGTCGATCAAGGATTTGAAACTTTCAAAGAACAACTAAAAATGTTTGGTGTTATAGGTGATATACACTTTATCCGTACGACAGATAAGAGTCACGAACTTGCAGTTCAAGCTTTTTGGAAGAAAGTATCTGATAATGGGTATATTTACAAAAAACAATATGAAGCCAAATATTGTGCTGGTTGTGAGAGTGAGAAGACTGATAGTGAGCTCGTGAATGGTGAATGTCCACTCCACCCGGGCTTAGAAATAAAATTAATTAGTGAAGAAAATTATTTCTTTAAGTATTCAGCTTTTGGAGACAGACTTTTAAAGCTATATAGTGACAATCCAAATTTTGTTGTTCCTGACTTTCGATTGAATGAAATAAAGAATTTTGTGAATGGAGGACTTCAGGACTTTTCAATATCTCGTTTGAAAGAAAAAATGCCTTGGGGTATATCAGTACCAGGGGATGAGAGTCAAGTTATTTATGTCTGGTTTGATGCACTTGTAAATTATATTTCAACTCTCGGTTGGCCAAATATTGATGGTGATTTTGCTAAATATTGGGTTAGTGGAAATCCAACTCAGTATTGCGGCAAGGATAATACTCGATTCCAGGCTTCTATGTGGCAAGCGATGCTGATGGCAGCTGATTTACCAAACTCACATCAAATAATAGTCAATGGATTCATTACAGCTGATGGAGGAATCAGAATGTCTAAGACACTTGGCAATGTTGTTGATCCGAGAGATATCGTAAAAGAATATGGAACTGATGCTCTTCGTTATTTCTTACTTCGTGAAGTTGGAAGTTTTGAAGATAGTCCTTTTACCATTGAGCGATTTAAGGATGCATATAATTCAGGATTAGCAAATGGATTGGGTAATTTATCATCACGTATTTTAACTTTATCTGAAAAGTATTTGGATAAGTGTCCAGAGATTCCTGAAAAATCTGACTTTACAGAATATTTTGCATTTTATGAATCTTTCGATTTGAAAAAAGCCGCTGACTTTGTCTGGGAAAAAATTGCAGAATTAGACAAAACTATTCAAATTACAGAACCATTCAAAGTTGTGAAAGTAGACTTAGAAAAGGGAAAAGAAATGATTACTGATTTAGTTTTGAAATTATATACAATTGCCCGAATGCTTAATCCTTTAATGCCAGAGACCAGTATTAAGCTAAAGCAATTGATTCACGACAACAAGAAGCCTGAAACCCCTTTATTTTTGAGAAAAGAATAATATGAAAATATTGCTAGTTAATAATCATACAAATAACGTTGATAAACTCATAAGATTTTTGCCAGGGGATGTGATCGTTTGTGATAAAGATAAATTTAACTCAGGTATTGATCTAGGTGAATATAGTTTGATTGTATTTTCAGGAGGGTCTCATATACCAACTGTAATGAGGCATCCAGATTATTACAAGGAGGAAGTTTATATGATCCAAAATACTAAATTACCAATTTTAGGAATTTGTTTTGGGTCAGAAGTTTTGGCAGTAGCTTTTGGTGGTTCAGTTAAAGAATTAAATAAAAAAATAAAAGGAGATTATTTAATAAATATAAAGGACGAAGCAGTTAAAAATATCCTTGGGGATAGTATTAAGGTTTTTGAAGGTCATACTTTTGGTGTAGATGTTTTGCCTGATTGTTTTGATATAATAGCTGACTCTCAGGATGGCGTTGAAATTTTTAAACATAAAGAAAAACCAATTCTTGGGTTACAATTTCATCCAGAGATAGATACAAATACTGATTTGAAAAATTGGATTTTTAATGAATTAATTTTATAAATAAATTTATGCCCAAATACATAGATATACATGCACATACGAATTTTAAGGTTTTCGATGAGAATCGAGAAGAAATTATTTTGCGTGCATTGGAGAATGATACTTGGATAATAAATATCGGCACCCAATATGATACTTCTAAGAAAGCAGTAGAAATGACGAATCAATACGAAGGTGTGTATTCGACTATCGGCCTTCATCCTATTCATACTACAGCTTCGCATCATGATGAATCTGAATTAGGAGCAGACGGTAAAGAATTCACTTCTCGTGGAGAAATTTTTGATAAAGAAAAATACAGAGAACTCACAAAATTAGGAAAGGTTGTCGGCATAGGGGAGTGCGGTCTAGATTACTATCATTTAGAAGAAGAGAATATTGAAAAGCAACGAGTAGCTTTTATTTCTCAAATAGAATTAGCAAATGAGCTCGATATCCCATTGATGCTCCATGTTCGTAATAATCCAAATGATAAATCTCGAAATGCGTATTTTGATGTATATGAACTAGTAAAGAAGTATTCTACAAGAGGAGATACGAAAGGAGTCTCACATTTTTTTGCAGGAAGTGTAGAAGATATGAAAAGATTTGTTGAAATTGGTATTTATATTTCCTTTGCTGGTCCTATAACTTATAAACCAAAGCCAGAAATTTGTGATTATGAAGCTGTTATCAGAGAAACTCCCTTAGATATGATACTTTCTGATACAGACAGTCCTTATGTGGCCCCAGTGCCTCATAGAGGTTCTCAAAACGAGCCTACATATGTGAAGCATATAGTTTCAAAAATAGCTCAGATTAAGGGCTTAGACGAGGTTGATGTAGCTAAACAAATCTTTATAAATGCTAGTAAATTGTTTAATATTTAGATCATTTTTTTATAAAACCCCTTTGAGTATGATTCAAGAGGTTTTTGACTTTTTTATGATTTTCTGTTAGTATAACTCTACATTTCGTTTGTCCTGGTCTTATAACCAGTACACATTGGTCCATAATGAAATGATATTAAAAGTAACAAATTAAGCGTATTTTACGCTAAAACACTTATGGTGAAAGCAAAAGAAGTTAATAAAGAAGAGAATTTAGATTCTGTTGATTCTAAAGTATCTATTTATGAAGTTGGTTATATAATGGTTCCAGGAATTGCAGAGGAAAATTTAGGATCAGAAGTTACAAAATTTAAGGATTCTCTAATTGAATTAGGAGCAACATTCATCTCTGATGAATATCCTAAAATGTTAGAATTAGCTTATGAAATGTCTCGTTCAATTAACAACAAGAAGCAAAAGTTTTCTTATGGTTATTTTGGTTGGGTTAAGTTTGAATGTGCTACAAATAGTGCAAAAGTTATAAAAGATTATTTAGATAAGAATGAAACACTAGTTCGTTATCTTATGATTAAAACTGTTCGTGAAAATACAATGTCTACAAAGAGGGCTTATGGTAAGCAAGAAGGTCCTAGACGTCGAACTACTGTAAAAGCAGAAGATCAGGTTCCTATTAACGAAGAAGTAATAGACAAAGAAATTGATGCTCTTGTGGTATAATTAAAGTATTAATAATTTAAACTATTTATTATATTTATGTATTTAAACAAAGCAATCCTTATAGGAAATTTAACTCGTGATCCAGAATTAAAAGCTATAGCATCGGGTAATAAAGTTTGTACTTTCAGTATAGCAACTAATCGTACTTACAAAGATGCAAATGGTGTCAGACAAGAGAAAACTGATTATCACAATATTGTAGTATGGGGTAAGACAGCAGAAAATGTTGCTACTTATATGAAAAAGGGAAGTCAGATATTAATTGAAGGAAGAATGGAGACTCGTAGTTGGGATGATGCTGCTACAAATACAAAGAAATATCGTACTGAAATAATTGCAGATACAGTTCAATTTGGCTCAAAGAGTACAGGAACATCTTCTCCAAGTACACCGTCTTCTAACTCTTCTTCTAAGAAAGAAGAGGAAATAGATACAATAGAGTATCCAGATGAACAGATAAATGCAGAAGATATACCATTTTAAAAAATTAGAATTAACAATTAAGAATTAATAATTATGAAACAAGATTACTTTTCATCCAATAATATTAAGCATATAGACTACAAAGATGTAGAGCTATTACGTCGTTTTTTGACTCCTTCTGCTCGTATGCAACCTAGACGCCGCACAGATGTGACATCAAAGAATCAACGTAAGTTAGCAGTAGCTATCAAGCGTGCTCGTTTTATGGGTTTGATACCTTATATAGCTAAATAAAAATTTAGAATACAAAAGCCCTGCCTTAAACGACAGGGCTTTTGTATGATATAATATAATTATTAAAAATAAGTTTCTAAATTCATTTAAAATGAAAAAACTATTACTCGGGTTTTTTATTTTTGTCTCTTTTGCTATATGTAGTCATGTTTATGCTTCCAGTTTAGAACTGGTTTCTACAGATAGTGGAAAGAGTTTTAATGTTACAGGAGGTCAGACTATAAAAGTAACACTTTCAAACCCTGGAGATGGAGGGGCTTCTTTTGATGCACCTATTTATGATAATACAATACTTCAATTAGTAAATAATCGTCATATAAATCCAGTTATTAATACAGCTAATCCTGTTGTTGGAAATTTTGGTTCTGATTACTGGGAGTTTGTAGCGATAAAATCTGGTAATACTAATCTTAAAATAACAGCTTCTCAACCATGGTCAGGAGGAGGAACTACGACCATGTTTTCTGCAAATATAACTGTATCCACGACAACAACTCCTTCAATTGTAATTACATCCCCAAACAATGGTGGTGAGTCTGTGGAAGTCGGAGGGAAAATTGAAATTCGTTGGATGTCCCCAAACATAACCTCAGCTTAGAACGAAATTTATATCTCTGATGGTATCCATAAAGGTCATACTGAAAGTATAAGGATGGAAAATTATTTAGGAAGTTTAATTTACACATTAGATAGTAATTTAATTCCTGGATCAAATTATAAAGCATATGTTTCTACTGCTTATGGTAGTGCTATCTATGCTTCTGATTCATCTGACCAGCCATTTACAATTAAAAATATTACAATCTGCCCACAACCTCCCTCTTTAGCTCAGTGTCCAACTGGAACAACTGGTCATCTAGTTTATGATACAATTGGATGTGTAACAGGACAAGTTTGCAATTCTACTTTAGATATTGCTAATAATGATAGTACTCCTACTACGGATTTAACACCTAGAATTTCATTTTGGCCAGGTAAAGTAAATCAGCATGTAGATATAGCTTCAGGTTCTTGGAAAACAGACCCAGATGGTGTTTCGGGTGGGCATTTGAGTACTGAATATTCTAATGATTATGGTGATCGTATGGTAGAGTATTGTCAAAAATTTTATCCTAATATTGTAGGTACTGTTGCATATAAAGCAGAGACAATTAATACGTGGAAAAGTAGAGGAAATGTAGGTAATGCTATTGGAACTAATAAAATGTCGTATAAATGTACAACTTCAGTATTGTCTTCTTTTTTTAAGATAAAAATAACAAAAGATTCTACTAGTTCTGGAGCTACTCGTAAATTTGAGTCAATATTAACATTTTCAAATGATGAATTAATATCAGGATTACAAAAATATTACGTAGGAGAAGGTGGTGGTTGTACAATTAATTGTGAACATAATTATAGTTGTGTTATCAAAGATCAAAAGTGGATTGATTCTACTAGTGGAACTCAATGTACTATAAATGTATATTCTTCTGTTGCAAAATCTGATATTGAGAATGATATAAAAAATAAAGTTATAAAACCTGTAAATGAATGTGGACATTTGGATACTTGTTATGAGATGTTGCAGAATGATTCAAATAATAAAATACATACGTCAATAACAAGAACTCTTAAGTGGGGTATTAGAGGTGATGATGTTAAAAGACTTCAGGATTTTCTTGGTTTGAAATCTGATGGGGTATTCGGTCGTGGAACTCTATTAAAAGTTAAAGAATGGCAAATAATGGTCTTTTTGCAGATGGAGTCTTTGGGGCTAGGAGTCAAAATAAATGGAATAAATAGTAATATTCATTAAAAATTATTAGATAAAATATAAATATCCTGTCTTCTTTAGAAGACAGGATATTTATATTTTATCTTAATTTTAGAGATTTAAGTAAGATATCTAACTCTTCTCCTTTTATAAGTCTGTATTCACCTTCGGGTATTTTATCTAGTTTGATATTCATTATACGTATACGTCTGAGGTCTATTACTTTATGATGTAGAGCTTCGCACATACGTCTTATTTGTCTTTTCTTACCTTCAGTAAGAATTATGTGGAAAGTATCTTTAGTACTTGTTTTTCTCCACACTTCGCATTTCTTACTTAAGAATTTATCAAAATAAACACCATTACTCATAAGTGTAATGAATTTATCTGAAAAATTTGGTTCTACTTTTACTACGTATTCTTTTTCGTGAACATAAATAGGGGATAGAAGTCTATCTGTAATACGGCCATCATTCGTCATTATTATTAAACCACGGGAGTCTTTATCTAGTCTACCAATAGGAAAAACTTTCTCATTAAATTTTGTTACTTTTAGTATATCTTTTGTTTTAATATCAGGATTTGTGGAAACTCCTACAGCTTTATTATAAGCATAGTATACATATTCTTTTTTAGGTGCTTTATGGCTTACTTTAACTCGATCTTCTTTATAAACAAGATCACCTAATACTGCCTTACGATCATTTATAGATACGTAACCTTTACTTATAAACTCATCTGCTCCTTTTCTAGTAGAGTAATTATTGAGAGCCAGATATTTATTTATTCTGATTGGATATTCCATGATTGTGATTATGTTTAAGTCTAGGTATGTAGTATAGACTACTTATTGTAATTAGTCCAAGTATTGCAAATAGGAATTTAAATGGCAAGAATAAGAAAATAAAAGTACTGAATAATGGTCCGACAATATATGCTACAGGAGTCATATCTCTGAAGATACTTAATAGATAAGTGTCTTCTTCTCCTATATGAGTAAAGAAATAAATTTCAGAAGTAGTCTCTGTGATACTTGCTCCCATTCTAGTCATGAATAGGACTAGAGCCCATAGTGCTATACTTTTCATGCTTATAAAAGACATTAAAAAAGTAGAGATACTCATTATAAGTATTCCAATATAAAGTAAAGTTCTTTTATTAAAATGATATTTATCGACTAGTATTCCTATTGGTAATCCAAATATAACAAATGGAGCAAGCATGACAGTGAAAATGACTCCAATTTCATCCCAACCAAAACCTATATGTTTATAGAGGTAAATAGGAGTGTAGACCACCATAAGTACGAAGAAAAATTGTAAAATAAAATTTATCATCGTAATAGCCATCATATGATGATTTGTTTTTAGATAATTGTAAGTTTCTATGAAAGGTGTTTTTCTGTAGGTACTATCTTTAAAGGTTTTTACAGATAAAAATAATCCTAATGTCATTATTACAGTTGCTATAAATGATATGATATAGATAGAAATAAAACCCCCTTCTCTTGTTATTAAGAAAGCAGTTATAAGAGGAGATAACATGTAAGCTAGATTTATTATCATCAGATATAAACCTCTAGTTTTTCCTATGTTTAATGGATTTTCAAAATGTTCTATAAATATATCAATAGAAAATATGACTAATGTATTAGTTGTGCTTAATAGAATAAAAGAAGATCCTATTATATAAGGATTTTTAGATGTTATCATTCCAACAAGTGAAATCATGTTTATCAATAGTGCCCAAAGAATAAACTTTCGATTTCCAATATGTTTAAGCATATTGATACTCTTAGAAAGTAGCACCAATGTTACTAAGGAAGATATTGTGTATAAGATACCAACATATTTTTCAGGCATTATTTTTGTCAGAAATGTAGAATTAACATAAGCTGAAAGGGCTATATGTAAAGTAAACAAAAATGACAAAATATACATTCGATTTATTTTATTCATTTCGATAAATTATATACAATGAATAATACTTACCCATTGTATGTTTATTAGATACTTAATAATACTGGAATCACTAGGGGTCTTTTGGCTGTTTTCTGGAATAAAAACTTTGAAATATTATCACCCAAATTTGTTTTTATATTGTCGAAATTTATAGGATTCATACCTGTTGCTCCTTCCTCTATTGTTTTCTTTATGATTATTCTAACTTGGTGAAGTAACTCTTGGTTCTCTTTAAGATATATAAAACCTCTAGAAATTATGTCCGGTGATTTTCTTAGTTTACCTGTATTAGAATCAATAGTCGCGATAAGTACGAACATTCCATCTTGAGCAAGCATCACTCTATCTCTGATCACTACATCTTGTTCATCTCCTATAGAAAATCCATCAACCATCATTGGTCCTGAAGGGGCTTTTTCTTTACGAGTTATTATTTTTGTACCATTATCAACAATTTCAATAATTGATCCATTGTCTGGGACTACTATATTTTCTGCTGACATTCCTATAGACATAGCTACTTCTTTATGTTTAACAAGCATAGAATGCCATCCGTGGATAGGTATAAAGAATTTAGGATGCGTTTTTCTGTGAAGCCATTTGATGTCTTCTTGATTTCCGTGACCTGTTGCATGAATGTATTCTTCACTTGTTCTGTAACTTATTATTCTAACTCCTTGACGAGTAAGGTTATCTTTGAGATGTTGAACAGCTATTTCATTACCTGGGACAATAGAAGCAGAAAGAATTATTGTGTCTCCTGGTTTAATTGTGAATTTTTTATGTGTCTTATTTGCAGCGCGGTTTAAAGCAGCAAACTCTTCACCTTGAGCACCCGTCATTAGTATAATTATTTTATTTGGAGGATATTTATCAATTTCTTCTAGAGGAATTATCGTTCCTTTTTTAGGCTTAAATAATCCTGCTTGTTCACAAACTTCCATGTTTGTCTTTAAAGATCTTCCGTCAAGAATTATTTTTTTACCGAGAGATTCTGCTATTTCTACAATTTTTACTAAACGTGTTATATGAGAAGCAAAGGCAGCTATGATTATGCGTCCATTACACATTTTGATTAGCTTATCTAGTCCTTGGTGTACTTTTATTTCAGGTAAAGCATATCCTTCATTCTCGATATTTGTGGAATCAGTTAAAAGTAAAAGAACTTTTTCTTTATCAAAAAATGCGTATTCTTTTTCTTCTTCATCACTAACTACTCCATCTACTTGGTCAAGCTTATAGTCTCCAGGAGTGACAATACTTCCATAAGGTGTTTCTATTACTATTCCCATAGAATCAGGCACAGTATGTGTAACTCCAAAGAATCTAACTCTTATATCTCCTGCATAAACTACAGAGTCTTTCTCAACTACATTTGTTTTTAGGGCTTCAAGATGTGGAAATTCTTCTTGTCTTTTCTTTATCATTAAAATAGAAAGATTTCGTGAGTATAGAGGGGGATTACCAATTCGGCTCATAACCAAAGGAATACCACCTATATGGTCTAAGTGTCCATGAGTTACAAACATAGCTCTTATTCTGTCTTTGTGGTCTTCTAAATATGTGGTGTTTGGTATTATATAGTCGATACCTGGAGTGTCTTCTGTTTTAAATTGCATACCTGCATCTATAACTATAATATCGTTACCGATTTCAATAGCTGTCATATTCTTTCCTATTTCTTCTACTCCACCTAGAGGGATTATTCTTATAACACCTAACTCAGGAGGGGGAATCAAACTTGTTTTCTTCTTTTTTACATTTGTGATGTTGTCTTTAGGAGGTATAGGGGATGACATTTTAGGTCTTCTTCCTCCTTTATTATTTCCATACTGATAACTACCACGACTCATAGTCTTATTGTTATTTTTATCCAGATTATTCTTTGTGTGTAATTGATTATTTGAAGGACCCTCTGTATTTACTCTATTGGGAGTAATAATTTTAGGGCTATCAGTTTTATGTATTACACGTATGTTATTTGTTCTACGAAAATGAAAATTATTTCTATTTCTATCATCTCGATTTGTTTTTGGTTTTTCGTTCATTTTTTTCGCTTTAGCGTATTTATTGTTAATTAGTAAAAATTTTCCAGACATGGTCTTTATTGGCATACCATTTGTATATATTAGAAAATCTATCTGACGTATTTATTAATGTATCTAAATTTATATTATTAATTTTATTATT
>CAIYVW010000021.1 GCA_903929735.1 uncultured bacterium | reverse complement strand
TACTAGTAGTTATAGGTATTTTTATATTGTGGAAAAAAGAAGAAAGCAAAAATGAAGAAATGAAACAAAATACAAATTCTATATCCATAAAATCAAATATTCCTTCTCCTGACATTGAAAATATAAATAAAATAAATATTAGTTCAGGTATAGATGAAGATATAAAAACTCTAGATACTGACATTAAGACTCTCTAATTATATTAAAATAACCCTATAAAATAGGGTTATTTTAATATAAAACTTATCAATCCTTGACAGGATAGGGGATAGATGCTAATATCATAAGATATTGAAAAACTCCTTGTGTGTATGAGTGTTTCAATTTTAATTTTGAAACACGCAATAAAATAAAATATGTATAATAATACAAAACAAAGAGGCTCAAATGGAGCCCCTAATTATTCGAGTAGAAATAAATTCTCAAATAATAGCAGAGGTAGTAACCAAAATAGAAATAGTACTCCTAGATACGGAGGCAGAAATAAAAGAAAGTCATCATTTGAAAGAATTGATGTTTCTAGATTTATAAGTAAATCAACTGTAGTAGAAAAAGAAGAAATATATCTACCTACTCATACTTTTGGTGATTTTAAAATAGACCCTAAACTTAAACTAGCTATTGCAAATAAGAATTATATCTATCCAAGTCCAATACAAGATAAATCTATACCTCATGCATTAGAAGGTAGAGATATACTAGGAATTGCTGATACAGGTACTGGTAAAACAGCAGCCTTTCTTATTCCTATAATAAATAAAATAATAAAGAATAAGGATGAGACAGCCATCATCATTGCTCCCACACGTGAACTTGCTATCCAAATAGAAACTGAATTTAATGAATTTGTTCGTGGTATGAAAATATATGGTGTGGTATGTGTAGGAGGAGCTCCTATATCTCAACAAATTCGAAGTTTAAGAAGGGAATGCAATGTCGTAATTGGAACACCAGGCAGACTAGTGGATCTCGTTAAACGAGGAGAAATAAGCCTATCAAATACTCGTTCTATTGTCTTAGATGAAGCAGATAGAATGCTAGATATGGGATTTATAGATGATATAACAAAATTACTTGAAACTACTCCATCAGACAGACAAGGATTTTTCTTTTCAGCAACACTACCTAAACCTATAGAAAAACTAATAGAAAGATTTGCCTCTGATCCAGTAAAAGTTATGGTAAAGACACGTGAGACTTCAAAAAATGTAGAACAAGATGTTATCAGAGTCGCACGTGGGACTGATAAAATAGATGTTCTTTGCCAGCTACTTGATAAAGAAAATGAATTTAAAAAAGTTTTAATTTTTTCAGAAATGAAACATTCAGTAGAGAAACTATCAGTAGAATTAATCAAAAGAGGTTACAAAGCTGGCAGTATACATGGAGATAAGCGTCATAATGACCGTCAGCGTACACTTCTACGCTTCAGAAAAGATGAAATTAATATTTTAGTAGCTACAGATGTAGCTGCTAGAGGTTTAGACATACCTGATGTAACTCATGTTATAAACTACGAAATACCACAAACTTATGATACATATATCCATAGAATAGGCAGAACAGGACGAGCAAGCCAGAAAGGAGTAGCACTAACATTCGTAGGATAATAATCTTATATTGCAAAATATACAAAAAGGAGTAAGATATTCACAAATAGATTACTCCTTTTTGTATAGGGAAATCTAGATTGAAATTTTCATATTTTCTAACTAAAAATTTAAGTCATGATTGTAAACGGAATGAAGAAAAAAAACTGTAACAGGAAAGAAATCAAAGCTCAAAAAAAAATTCTTCGTGAGCAGAAAAAAAGAAAAAGAGAAGAAGAAAAAGATCGGCTGGCTTTAGCTAAAAAGAGTGAAGCAGAAAAGAAGCAAATCAAAAAAGAGAAAAGGAACAGGGCGGTAGCATAAGTCTACAGAAAATCTATGTTGGGGTATATCTATATATATCCCAACATTAATCTTATATTAGTGTCGTAAAAGATATATTGTGCGACACTGTCTTATAAAAAATATATACAATAAACAAGGACCCAATCCGAAAATATTTATCCTCCCCTTTGTTGAATGAACTATATTATTAAATTCTAATTAACTTGAGCAATACATGTATTAAAACTACGCACTTCCTCATTATATGTATTTATTTTTTCTTTTATATCTGCAACTATTTTATTATAATCTGAAATTAATGAATTATATTTAGTAACTTGATCGTTCGTTGTAAGACCTTCATAGACTACCCCACTACTTACCATAGACTTTCTTATATTTATCTCCATTTGCATTTTATTTATATTTTGCTGATCTAGATCGATGATTCCATGTAAAACTTCATCTATAGTTGGACAGGCACTTTTAGGTAAAGCAAAATGTTGAACTGCCATCCATACACTTTTACCATTATATACACCTTTTGATACTGATACTCCGATCTCTTGATATCTTTTATTCAAAATATTAGCTCTGTGTCCTGGACTAGCCATCCAAGCATCTACTAATGATTTATCATCTTTAAAGTTACCTAAAGCTAAATTCTCGCCAATCACAATATAATCATAAGCAACCTCATTACCCAAATCTCCTACTCCTACACCACTTGGAGATACATGCTCGAAATATTGTTTAACAAACATATCCTGGACCTTCTTTTCTGCTGAAAAATCTAATTTAGAATTTTCCTTAAGTGGAGGAAGATTACCATTTTCTGCTCTATATTTGTTTGTTATATCTATAATATTTTTACCTACAAGTTTTATGCTTTTAAGGTCTGATGTTAAATAATCCTCAGAAACAACAAGTGCACCTGGAGTTGTAGATTTATTAGAATTATTAATACTTTTCATATTATTATTCAAAGTATTCATAACCCCTGCTACATTTTCATTATATGCATCCCTAGATTTATTTGCTTGACCCACAATGAAAGTGAAAGATTTATTATATAATGATTTATAATCACTTCTAGATATTAAAATTACCGCAACTATCAATGATATTATAAGTATATATTTTAAATATTTCATTTTATTATTTACAAGATGTTGATAATTTATATCCAGCACTCTCTGCCTCACTAGTACTAGCAAACCAAATTTCATTTTTAGATAAAATTCTTTTTGCTCCACTACAATCTGGTCTATAATATAGTTTACCATTTTTTGAAGCAACATACATTTTTTCTTTATTTAAAAATGAAGTATTTTTTACATTATTTAAATCTATCTCTGACTTCCCTATCTCCTCTTTGACAACACTTGTATTTTTATTGTCTAATGTTAAACCTTTTTCTTGACGTTCAGAAAGAGCAGACAATCTCCCTAAGCCAAAAGACCCTAGTCCTACAATTACTATTATGAATAAACACAATAACATAGTCATGTCAATACCCATTTGACCCTTGATTTTATTCAGGAAATGATTTATACTCATACAAGTTTAATTATAAATCATTTGCAGGTAGTTTGCATATACTTTGAAAGGAACTACTCGCTTTAAAACAATATGGCACATAGAAAAGCCGGCGGTTCAGCCAAAAACTTAACAGATTCAAATCCAAAGTATTTAGGTACTAAACTTTATGCTGGTGAAAAAGCAAAAGCAGGTTCAATTATAATACGTCAAAGAGGAACTAAAATTCTTCCTGGTAATAATGTAGGACTAGGAAAAGATCACACTCTATACGCTTTAAAGCCTGGAACAATTAAATTTGGATCAAAAAGAAAAGAAAATTTTAATCGTTCATCTTCAGTTAAAAAAGTAGTTCACGTAATCATCTAAATAAAAAACCTCTGATTTATCAGAGGTTTTTTATTTTTATTTAGATTTATATTTTTGAAACAATAATTTCACATTGTCCTTTCTTATTATTCTTTTTTATTTCTATAATATGAGAACCTACTTCTTTTATATGTCCCATAATTATTAAACCTTCTTCAATAGATAAACCTGTAATATTCTTTATAGCCTCTGCTATATCTTTAGAACTTACTGATTTGAACAAATGACCTTTTTCATTAGTTTTAACTTTTATTTCTATTTTTTTATTATTAATAGAAGAGATAAGTTCTTCAAAAATCTTCATATCTTCTAATTTCTTTTTTTCTATTTCGGCTTTTTTAGCTTCAATCTTGGAAAGAGCTTGAGGAGTAGCAAGAAGAGCTACATCTTTAGATATTAATATATTTGCATACCCATCCTTAAGATCTTTTATTTCATATCTATTTCCAACTTTTGGAACATCTGTTGTTAATATTATTTTCATAAATTTCTAATTTTTTGCTTTTAATATTTCTACGGCTTTATCCATTTGAGGATCCCTTTTTGCTTCAAAGTCTTTAATAGTAAAAGGAACTTTAACATCTGGCTCTAACCCTGACTCTGAGATTGAAATACCATTAGGAGTTAGCCATTTTGCTACTGTGACTTTAAGTGAAGTTTCAGGTGTGATATCTATCAATTCTTGGACTGAACCCTTTCCAAAAGTTTTTTCTCCTACTAGAGTTGCTATACCATGCTCTCTTAGTGCACCAGCAAGAATTTCTGAAGCAGAAGCTGAACCTCCATCTACTAATACTATAAATTGTAATTTATCGGTAAATAATCTAGGTCCACGACTACGATATAGCTGAGGCTTTTTATTTAAACCAAATTCTTCTTTAACTATAACTTTACCTTGGTCTATAAAGAATGAGCCTATATTCACTGCTGCATCTAAGTAACCTCCAGGATTACCTCTTAGATCTAAGATAAGCTTACTATCACCTGATTTAATAAATTCATTTACAGCATTAGCAAACAATCTATCAGAATTCTCAGAAAAACTATAAAACTTTATAGTAAATATCCCGTCTGGACGATTTTCTGTTTCTATAGTTGGTATATCTATTGTATCTCTTATTATTGATATATCCCTTGCTTCATTTTCACCTTCTCTAAATATAGTAAGAACAACACTAGTACCTTTCTCTCCTCTTATAAGGCCTATTGCTTGATCAATAGACATATCTACAGTGCTTTTCTTATTAATTTTAACAACCTTATCTCCAGCTTTAAGTCCCGCCTTGAATGAAGGAGTTCCTTTAAGTGGAGATATAACAGTTAAAACTTTATCTTTTAACCCAATTTCTGCTCCGATACCACTGAAAGAACCTTTAATTTCATCTTTAAATAGCTTATTATCAGATGGAGAAAAGAAAGTGGTATAAGGATCCCCTGATGCTTGTGCTAGGCCTGAAATAGCCCCCCAGACACGATCTTGATCTGTAATTTTATTAGTATAAATAGACTTTTCTTTAAGAATATTCCATGCTTTCCAGAAAGCATCAAAATCTGCCGAAGTTTCAAAAGAAGGAGTCTTATTTATAACAGAAGAAACTTTGTCTATTTCTGGACGATGAGAATATCCAAAATATAGACCAATACCAAAAACCACACTAACTAATATAATAGAAGAGATTATATATCCTAGAATCTTGTAATTTATTTTTAATTTCATTTTTAATAAGTTCATTGTTTTTATTATGACAGAATTATTGAGTTGTTTCAAGTTTTAATGCTGAAGGAGTATAGACATTAGCTGGGTCCCAAAGCATCCAAGATTTAAGTTTGTTATCATACACAGCCTTCATCTCTAATTGAATTAAATCTTTAGTATAGACAGCTCCTAGATTAAAATCTTGCAACCATGGACGTATCTTATTCTTATCTCCTTGTACCTTCTCTGTTTTACTTATTGCTCCTAGGAGTGCTTCATTTATCACTTCATAGGGATGTAAGCTTGGATTTTTAAATCCTGCATGGCCAGGTGGATAATGTGAGGGATAAACCATCGGACAAAGGAAATCAAAATATGGTAATGCTTTTTCCCACACTTGACCTATACCCATGTCATCTAAAGATTCAGTGGTTAGACCAAACAAGTCTGCTGACATTGGAATATTCTTATCTTTCTTAATCTCAGTAGATATATATTTAAAGAATTTTTCAATATTATCTGATCTAGTTTCTCCTTGTTTTAAATGATAATTTATATCTTTCATATTACCATCTGAAGGATAGCGAATATAATCAAAATTTATTTCATCGAAGCCCTCTTCATATGCACTTTTTGCTATAGTAGCAGTATAATCGTAAACTTCTTTATTGGCTGGATCTAAGAAGGATAAGCCCTTACGATCTTTCCAAACACCACCATCGCTCTTTCTAGTAATAGCCAAATCTGGTCTTGCTTTAGTCATATATGGATCTTGAAAAACAGCAACACGACCAATTATGTATATATTCTTTTTGTGAAGCATATCTGTAAGAGCTCTTATATTTGGTATGCGCTTCTCTATACTGCCAGATTTAATTAATAAAGGATTATCCATATGAAAACTAATTCTTCCAGTAGAATCTTTCACATCTATTACAATTGCATTTAACTCTGTTTTATCTATAAGATCCACAACTTTATCTCTGAATTTTGCTGAACCAGCAACCCAACTAGAAATATAAACAGCTTTCAATTCTTTCGGGGTATTTATATGAGTTACAACAATAGGGGCTATAACTGGAACATTTTCTATGGGAGCAGTTAAATCTATTACTTTATTCTTTTCTATCTCTGTAACATTACCAGAAGCTATATTACTCTCACTATTGTAAGAAATTTGATTTTTTAATAAAGGTTCTACAAAATAAACAAACAACCCGCATATCAACAATGCGAGTATAATAAAAAATGATAATTTAATACTTTTTTTATTTTGCATATTACTCTTCTCCACTTTTTATATTATCAACAAATGATTTAACTCTATCGTCTTCTTTGTCCAGATTAGCTTTTGCAGCTGTATAAAATAGATAAGCTATATAAATAATAGCCAAACCAGTTATTATATAGAGTACTTGTCTCCAGCTTTCAAATATTCCTATTTGGGGTAACAAAGCAACCCATATTCCTATAATAAATAATGCTCTTTCTTTTCTCATACTGCTATTATATATTATTTATTTAGGCTCTACAATCACCACAAATTCCCCTCTTTGTTTATCACTATTCGAACTGAAGTAATTTAAAATTTCTTCAGGACTACCTTCTACAAATTGTTCAAATTGCTTTGTTATTTCTCTACCTATAACTATTTTAAAAGTAGGAGTATATTCCGATAAAGATTTTAAAGTTTTAAGTATCCTATGTGTTGATTCATAAAAAACTATAACTCTTTTACTATTCGAGATTTCTTTGAATAAAGTCTCTCTTCCTTTTTTATGAGGTAAAAAACCCAAGAAAATAAATTCAGCAGAAGATACACCACTTGCAGATAAAGCAGCTACAAGAGCACTAGGTCCTGGTATGGGTACAACTTTTACATCTTCACCAAATTCTTTCTTAACATTAGCAACCAACATTACTCCGGGGTCTGAAATAGTCGGAGTTCCAGCATCTGAAACTAAAGCTAGATCCTTCCCTTCTCCTAACATTCTAATTATGACTGATTCCTTTCCTTCAGTTGCATGAGCATTGTAACTCATAGTTTTTGTACTTATATCATATTTATTAAGTAGTACTCTAGTAGTCCTAGTATCTTCACATAGAACTGTATCTACTTCTTTTAAAATACGTATAGCTCTTAAAGTTATATCTTCTAAATTACCTATGGGGGTTGCTACGATGTATAAAGTTCCTAATCTTGATTCCATGTGGAGATTATAGCATAAAAAAACAGCCATATAAATTTATAAAATAAATTCACACGGCTGTTAATTATAATAATTTAATTAGTATTTAATCTCCGAGAGATTAACTTAGTAATCGATATAGAGATAAATCCTACGGCAAACCAAATTACCATCCCCAACCAATTATGGTTGATGTAGCTCATTGCAATCGATTCTACAGAAAAAATTATAGTAATAAAACTGATCGCTGGAATACATACGATCATTGATTCAAATTTAGGAAATACATTTTTTGCTCTCATGGTTTTTAGTTTTTGGTGAGTTTAAAAAGACACAGCATATCTCCTTAAATTCACCAAAAACCAAATAACTTAATTCTTTTATATTATAGAATAATATAAATTATTGTCAATAATTTATTAACCTTTCCCTCAAACAAATTTTAAGACTCCGAATAATTATTTTGACTAATTTTAAATTAATGTTATTATAAATATAAACTTAAAACTTACACTATGGGAGCGAACGATGCACTTGATGATCTTTTTGATTTTGAAAGAGAAGAAGTTGAAAAAGAAAATTTTTCTAAAGCAAAAACATGCAAAGCTAAAGTCGTAGAAAAAATTCGAATAATTAAAGGTACAGTATTAGATGACCTTTATATTCTTGAAAGAAAAATTTTCATTTCACAAAAGAGGCAATCCTCTAGACAAACTATGCCCGACTTTTATATGGCATAATCCTATTAGATTTATTGCTCGCTTGTATGATGTACAAGCGAGCAATTTTCTTGTAAAAAAGCCTATTTTCTGGTATTTTGTATGAGTTAGAATAAATTCCAGGGACAATTCAAATCGAAATGCAGTATAATTAAATAGTTTAAGTTTGGCCTTATCGTCTAACGGTTAGGACATCGCCTTCTCAAGGCGGTAATCCGGGTTCGATTCCCGGTAAGGTCACTGCAACAAAAAGGAGCACTTGTCAAGAGTGCTCTTTTTGTACAGTGACCCTAAGTAAAGTATCTACATACTTTGCGTCCGGGAAACGAAAGACTTTTCGTTATCTGTTGTTAAACAAAGCGAAAAGTACCTGATGATGTAATCGTCGATAAGCGTACTCGCGATCCCGGTATAATATATAAAAAAGCTCCCAAAAAAAGTGGGAGCTTATTTGGGAGCGATGTTTAAGTTGAAACAATTTTTCTACTCATCTTTATATCCACCAAGGACAAGGCGAGCCGGCAGTTTATAAGAAAACACAGACAATCGTGATTCACTATATTGCGGCAAAGCTTCCTTTTTTACAGGATCATACATTACAATCCAACTACCTTCAGCGGAGGCGGGAGAAAAAAGACCGTCCGGATCTGCTTGTGGAATAGAAGTAATTGATTGGATGTGACCAACCGTCTTTTGTGGATTAGTGAACTGGGTAGCGGCCGGAATTGCATAACCAATTGATTCACCAAGATAAGTAAATTTACCGGTCATCTCACTGAACACATAAGTATAGGTACTAAGGCCATTCTGATCCCGGCGCTCAATGACATCCTTCAAAATCTTTTTTGTACGGAAATTTTTAATCGCTGGCATACCAACTTGTGCAGTACCTTCTTTTAAGATCAATTCCTGCTGAGCCCTCTGGATATCATCACTTGTTGGTCTTTGTCCGCAGTTTTCTGCAGTTAGGGTTACAAAAATAAGTAATGCTCCCATTAAAAAATAAATTGAATTCCTTTTCATTTTTTCTTTCGTTTTAGAAATTAATACTGTTTTGTTCTTTCATTTTTTAACTTCTGGATGAAGTCGTACAAATCAAGAGAAGCCGTTCTAAGCTTTTCCATGTCATAGTCGGCAGCCCGGTGAAGGATTGTGGAGCTAAGCATTGCCCGATGAATAGAATCAGCCTGGATGTATTCGAATTGCATGTTTTGCAATTCCTGAATCATTCCCTGATTGTAGGCCTTTGACTGTTCAAAAGTCTCACGGCGAACCTGTTCCATTTTTGGAGCAAAATACTTAAACATAAAGAAATCATTTCCTGCAACGAACCATCCAAGCAAAGTAAACAATGCAATAACACCTAGGAATGCTCCCAGGATTTGAAAAATTTGTTTCATTTTTTAATTTATTAATTTTACAAAATACAAAATATCAATGTAAATATAGCATGGTTATATTCTTTTGTCAATAGATGTAAAAATAACAAATCCCCTTATATTCTACACAATCTTTTGTCCCACTTGAGTCACAAATTATGAATTTTTGATGTTTTTTCCTAATTCTATAATATTTTTTTCAAATCAATCATGGTAATTCCCCTACCAACCATAAGTTTGTTTTTTTTCAATTCTCTAAGTTTAATAGGATTTTTTAATGATTTGGAATCTGATATGATAAATTTATGAAAATAATACTTGGGTCATCTTCTGCCGGAAGAAAATTAATAATGAATGAACTATCTAAAGAGCTTGGATTTACTTTTGAAATTATGTCACCTGATATCGACGAAAAATCAATTAGACATGATAAACCTAGTGATTTGGTAATGGCAATAGCGAATGCAAAAGCTGATGCCTTAGTATCAAAAATAAATGAACCATCTATTTTAATTTGTTCTGATCAGGTTGTTCTATATGATAATCAAATAAGAGAGAAACCTATTGATGAGAATGAGGCTAGAGAATTTCTGCAAAGTTTTAAAAACATAACCATACTTTGAACTTTCCGCTTTCCTCATCATCGCCTTATAGGGCAATTTGTTTTTCAATCGAACTCCTTCTTCTACTATACAGATAATAGTGTCTCCTGATGCCGTAACAGCACTATAAGATGGAGCACTATTAAGAGTAGAAATACCAATTCTTTCTTTGGCTACTCCGACTACGTTTACTTCATAAACTGGGAGATTTCTAACACAAGATGCCAATAAAATCAATAAAAAAAAGAACATCAATTTTTTCATTTTAAAAAATTTTAAGTTAAACTTCTTTAGATTATATCATAATATCCTATAATTGTCAATAGATAAAATGGTATATTAAAAAGTCGTTTCCTAAAATCATCTTATATCCCTTATAGTCTGGTTCCATTTATTTTATTAAAGTCAACATCAAGCACTAACACAGATTACCCTATATTTTACAATCACACCAATTAATAAATATAAAGTTACAATTCCACACAGTTATACCAACTTAAGTAATGATTGATATTTAACTATCAAAAATGAAATAGGAGCTTAATTTATTACAATTAAACTCCTATATAAAATATCACTACAAATCTACAATCTTAGAAGCAGATTGCATTAACCGGATGACACTTGCTTCGCCGAATTTTTCTTTCAAACCTTTAACTCTCATCCACTGTATATATTTGAGTGGAATATTTGTTTTTTGTGTTTGATAAAAATACTTAGGGTCGCTAGCTACTATTTCTTTTAAAGCATCATAAAAGATGCCTGAATTTGGTTTAATAGAATTGAGACTAGGATATAAATATCCATAAGTCTGATAAAATATATTAAATAATCTTTCTTTTTCTGGGTTCTTATGATAGACCCATATAAAAGAAGTTTTATATAAATAATTCACCTTAAACCTAAACTTTTTATACTCCTTTTTATTTAACGTCTCTTTTATGCAAGAAACATTATTGTCAATAATATCAGAAATTTCATCTAATGTAGTAGATAGAATCAACTGTTCTATACACTGAGCTCTACCAATATTACTAGTTAGAGTAATTACTGTAAATAAACTAAGAAAAATTAGTCTTCTCATTTTTTTGAATTTTAAATTGTTTATAAATTAGATTAATTTTCTAAATCGCTATTAAGAAACTTAGAAAATTAATCTAATTTAGACAATAAAAATGTATATCAAAGAACTGTTATATTTTTATATAAAAGCATATTTATTTATATTTGTCAATAAATAAATATACACATACCTATCGACATACTGTGGTATAATATAAATATTAATATCTAACAATAAAATATATGAAAACATCTACCTATATTAGAACAATGTTTTTTCTAGGACTAGCAGGGCTATTATTTTCTGGATATCTAAGTGCAATAAAATTACTAACATCTACTTGTGCATTTAATGAACCATGTCCATATTTTCTTGGGTACCCTGCTTGCTGGTATGGATTCTTTATGTTTCTTGTTATATTTTCTACAGTAACTTTAGGTTTATTAAAAAAAATATTTGAAAAAACCATGTTGAAAATAATTATGATTGTTTCTTTACTTGGAATTCTATTTGCGGGAAGTTTTACTATCCCAGAAATACTAAAGCTTATTTATGGAACAAAAATTATTTACACCTTAGTACTTCCTACCTGTACTTATGGACTTATATTTTATATTCTAATTTTTTCTCTTTCCTTACGGAGATCAAAAACAAACTAAATTATTTAAAAAGATAAAAAATAAAAAAAAATGGAATCTAAGTTCCATTTTTTTGTAATTTAATCACTTTTTGCTTTTTTAGAATTTTACTGGTTTCTTCTAATCCAAATGAACCCAAGAAAATAAAAGAAATGGGAATCAGAATAATTTCTAGCATATACTTTGCATAAGGATTATTGTGAGTTGCATTCTCATAACAGATAAGAATTATAAATACAGCAAAACCTAAGCACCCCAAGGATAGAATAATTATAGAGAATACTTTCCCAATAATTATAAGTAATTTTAAA
Source organism: uncultured bacterium (assembly GCA_903929735.1). Classification (GTDB taxonomy): domain Bacteria; phylum Patescibacteriota; class Minisyncoccia; order Phycocordibacterales; family UBA9973; genus UBA8515. Next base: position 3,329 of record CAIYVW010000021.1, on the reverse strand, counting down.
CCTTTTTTCATAATTTCATATTTATTTGTTAACTTTTTCAAAGACCATAAAGATACTTGAAAAAACTAACAAACGCCTAAAATTATAAATAAATAACTATATTAATGTGCATAATACTACATTATTATAATAATTTCAAATATAAATTATTTTTTGTTTATTAAATTTCTAGTAGTTAAATCTAGAGATCCCGTAGCGAGTTTAATACCTTTTGCTTTTTGAAATTTAATTAAAGCTTTCTTAGTAGCAGGACCAAATTTATTTGTCTCTTTACCCTTAGAACCTGATCCATATATAGATACAGAGAAACCATGATTATTTAAATATTTCTGAAGCTCTTTCACATCAGTTCCTATCATATTTAATCTAAGCACTCTTTTGAAAATATAAGAAGTAAATAAAGTAGTATCAGTTACTTTTGTTTCTATTTTTTTATCTTCTAACTTAACCGAAACAGAACAAGGAATTTTTGTTATAGGATCTATAGTAGCTCCACTCTTACAATCACTTACTATTTGGACAACCGGCAATAAAACTTTGTTTGCAGGAAGAACAGGAGTGTATCCCCCTCCACCTCCTCCACCTCCGCCGCTACTTACAACTATAGGAGAAACCATTACTTTACCTTTTTGAAATAAAGTTATGGCATCATCTAAAGCTACAACTGCTATATCTACAACAGACTGAGTATCATTATTCGATATATTTTTAGCCTTATTAATTGCTTGTAATAATATATTTTTTGAACCGTAAGTATACTGACCTAAATTTATACCTTCCACAGAAATATCATATAAAGACTGTGCAGTTAGTATATCCGCAGAGAGAATTGTAACATCAGACAAAGGTACTATTTTTAAATTAAAAGAATTTACTGTCGTATTTAAAGATAATAATTCTTCATCTATTACTGATTGGAAATTCATATCTGTTAATAATTTAGCTTTTGATATAGCATCTAATAGTATTAATTTTGACCCTGATAAATACTGGCCAGGTATATCTCCTTCTGTAGATGCATCATAGATAGACTGAGCATGAGATATAGCTTCAGTAAGTAAAGTCAAATCTGCAGGATTTGATAATGAAACTGTTACATTATAATTTTTTGTGGTTATACCATCTTCCGCTGTAACAGTATAAACAATAGGAACTCCATTTACAAAAGTATAGTCTCCCTCAGTTGGAGATACCGTGGCTCCTTGTGAAAGATTTATTTTAATAGGTAGACTTGTAAGATTTGTACCATAAGGCTCTAAAAGAGCAATATCTGTGCCATTTATAACTCCTAAAACAGATGGAGTTATAGAATCAAAGGATAAAATATCTGCTTTATTACTATATATAAATTTAACACTTACAGTATAAACTTGTGTAGTTCCATCTTTAGCTGTTACTGTGTAAGAAACAGGACTTGTAAAATCCTCTATAGCCCCTGATAGTGGAGATATAGAACTACCTTCTATTGTTATAGTTGGAGCTAGAGCTTTAATATTTGTACCAGATACAACTTCTAACTTAATAGTTTTATCTGTTTCATTTATAACTCCTAAAGAAGACAAGTTGATGATATCAAAAGCTGTTATTTTTTTTACTGGACTTATAGCTTTAAGTGCACTTTCTGCATTTATTCTTTTACCTGTAACAGTTTTACTCAGAAGAGAACTCAAGGTATCACCAGAATCTAAAATAGCATTTTTAGCTTGAGTAGATGTAATAGAAGTATTATAACCCAGAAGTAAACCTGCTAATCCTGATACAAAAGGAGTTGCCATAGATGTTCCAGAATAATAAGCATATTTTTCATCACTACCATCACTAAAAGTATTTATACTAATATCATCGACAAAACAACCTTTATAATTATTATTTATATTATCTGTTACCCAGCGGTAACGAAATTTAAAATTAGAAGTTAAATATTTATTTGGAATAGAAACTCCATCAAAATAGTAAGAAGCACTACCAGTAGGATTACTATCGTTATCTAAATAAGCTTCATCCCATTTAAAATCCCCTCCATAAAATGGATCAACAGCGGGAGTAAAGTTTACACCATCTGGACTATATTCAAGCTCCATATAATCCTTCCAACCACTTAAAACATAATCTGTATCACAAGTGGCCCGGAAGCTTATAGTTGCTCCATTTTTACTACTTAAATCAATAACAGAAGAATCAATTGTTGTATTTGCATTACTAGCATATGGATATTGAGTCATACTACTAAATAGTACTTTATTGTTCGAAGCACTTAATACACCCCAATCATTATTCGTACCACCCAGTATCCAATTTGCTGGAATTTTTGATAAATCTATATTTTCAAAATTTTCATTAAAATTTACAATATCTGCTATTGTACTTAATATATTTTCCCCTGGAGCTCCTACATCCACAGATGTAGTACCATAATTTGAGAAAGAAGTAAGATTATCGTTCTGATCAGTCGCTGCTACTGAAATAATATTATCTAAATTATAATCTGAAGGATACTCATGTGTATTTTCGTTATTCAAAGAACTATTACCTGCAGCAACAACAAAAATACCTCCCGCATTTTTAAAACGATTTATAGCATCATATTCAGCTTGAGAAAAGCTTCCACCACCATAACTTGCATTTATTACTTTTGCTCCATTTTGGATAGCAAAGTCTATACTTTCTACTTCTGAGGCAACATCATAACCAAATCTAATAGCCATAATCTTTACATGAGGGGCAATACCAACAATACCTTTATTATTATTTTTAATGGCAGCTATAATACCTGAAACATGCGTACCATGAGAAGAATCTACAGGTAGTGGAGTCACATCATTATCTGCAAAATCATATCCATGATTACAACCTCCTACTATCATTAAACCATTCTGATCTTTACAATTAGAACCATCCCACATTTGAGTTATTAAATCTGGATGATTATAAGCTACTCCTCCATCTAAAACAGCTACAATAATATCCTTATTTGTCCCTTCATTTATAGACCAAGCTTCAGGTGCATTTATATCGGCTCCTATAGTTCCTTTAATATTTCCAAAATCTCCATTTATAGTCTGACCTGTATTATCGAGAGCCCATTCATAATTTTGATATATATCATTTGTTCCAGTATCAACTTTATACCTTTTATAGTTTGGCTCTACATATTCAATACTAGGGTCATTCTTTAGTTCATCTATATGACTTTGTAAAGTAGCATTGTCAGTAGCTTTAAAAATAGAAATATTATCCTTTTTAAGATGTTTTTTTATTTTTAATGATTTTAATAGCCCATTATTTGAAACAGATATTCTATCAGCTATTTTATCTAAATTTATTTTATC